>NZ_JBXQQB010000013.1:0-170810 GCF_057220535.1 Kitasatospora sp. NEAU-CNBT7
CGGGTCAGAGGCTGCGGGCGGTGATGTCGCCGTGGGCGGTGGTGGCGTGGACGGTGAGTTCGGCCGCGGCGCCGGCGGTGTTGGCGAGGGCGTTGTGGATCCGGCCGTGGCCGGTGCCGGCGTCGAGGGTGGCGGACACGCCGCAGGCGGCGCCGATGACGATCGAGCCGGCCTCGGTGCGCAGGTCGACGGTGCCGCGTACGGCCTCGGTGATGTGGAGGTCGCCGTTGTGGGTGCTGATCGTGGCGGGGCCGCCCAGGCGGCCGACGGTGATGGGGCCGTCGAGGACGGTGAGGTGGGCGGCGGCGGTCTCGTCGAGCTTGACGGTGCCCCGGGCGCCGTCGAAGGTGACGTTGCCGAGCCGTCCGACGCCGCGCAGTTCGGCGGCGGCGCACTTCGCCTCGAGGTGGGAGCCGGCGGGCAGTCGGACGGTCACCTCGACGGCGCCGGAGGAGCCGAGGATGCGGCTGTCGGCGGGCTCGGCCGCGATCCGCAGGACGCCGTCGCGGTGGGTGACCGCGGTCCGTCCGGCCGCCTTCACGTCGCGGCCCTTGGAGGCGTCCGCCGGGCGGACCTCCACCACGGTGTCGGCCCGGTCCGCCGCGATGAGGCTGATCCGGCCGGCGGGGACGTCGAGGACGACGGAGACCGGGGCGGGGGTGTCGAACTTCTGCATGGTGCACTCCTTCGGACTGCTGTTTCTGATGAGAGAAACGCTACGTTGCGTTCATCGATTCGGCAACGCACATGTTGCATCAAATCGGCATTCCTGCAGCTCAAAGCCGAGAATTCGTTGCACCAGAAGTGGAAGCTAACGCAACGGGCCCTAAGCCGACTGTTGCAATGAAATGAAGCTGAACGCTAAGCTGGCGACACCAAGGAGTGCGTGCGAAGGAGACCGCGATGCCCGGAGGCAGGCTCACCCAGCAGGAACGTCAGCAGATCGCGCTGGGACTGGCCGACGGCCTCGCCTACGCGGAGATCGCCCGGCGCCTCGACCGTCCGACCTCGACGGTCACGCGGGAGGTGCTGCGCAACGGCGGCCCCACCACGTACCGCGCCGACCTGGCCCACCGCGCCACCGAACGCCGCGCCCACCGGCGCAAGCCGGCCGCGCCCCGGCAGCCCGGGACGGCCCCGCAGGCCCACGGGCGTGACGCCGAGGCCGTCCGCGACTTCGAGGAGGTGTTCACCGCCGTCCTGATGCAGGCGGGTACGCCGCGGATGATGGCCCGGGTCCAGGCCAGCCTGTACGTCACCGACTCGGGCAGCCTCACCGCGGCCGAGCTGGTCCAGCGCCTCCAGGTCAGCCCGGCGTCCGTCTCCAAGGCGGTGTCGTTCCTGGAGAGCCAGGGCCTCATCCGCCGGGAGCGCGACGAGCGCCGGCGCGAGCGCTACATCGTCGACGACGACATCTGGTACCAGGCGATGGTCGCCAGCGCCCGTGCCAGTCTCCAGATCATCGACACCGTACGGCAGGGTGTCGGTGTCCTCGGCCCCGGCACCCCGGCGGCCGCCCGGCTGGAGAACATCGCCCGCTTCCTCGACTTCGTCAGTGAGAGCCTCACCCGGGCCGCGGAGCAGGCCCGCGAGGTCCTGCACACCAAGGCCGCGCCGGACCCCGGGCCGACGGCCGGGGACCCCGCCGACCACGCGTAGGCCGGCCGCCAGGACAGGAGCCCTCGGCGTGCCCGGGCTCCTCAGTGCGCCCGGGTGCCGATCGGGCGGGCCGTGGCGCGGGCGCGGGCCCGGACCTGTTCCGGGTACCACTGGGTGAACCGGATCGCCGCCACCAGCAGGACGATCGGGATGACCCAGTTCAGCCAGTCGGTACCGGCCGAGGTGTGCAGCGCGATCAGGCCGAGCAGCGCGGTCACCGCGAAGACCCCGCCCCAGACCGCGGTCAGCACCCGGTTGGTGCGCCGGAAGAGCGGGGAGTGCCAGACCTCGGGTGGTGTGCTCTCGCGGGCGTACTGCTCGGTGAACGGGACGAAGGCCAGCGATCCGAGGGCCACCACGGCGATCACACCGTTGGCGATCACCTGGGCGTAGGTCTCCAGCCAGATCAGGTCGTGCCGGTCGAGCACCAGCGCCAGGACGCAGATCACCGCGAAGAAGGCGATCCCGGTGACCTCCAGCAGCTTGGGGCGGCCTCGTCGCAGGTCCGGGAGGTTGACCAGGACCGAGGCGACCAGGGCGGCGAAGGCGGCCAGCTTCCAGGTGCTGGGGCCGGCCACCACGTCGAAGATGATCCACGGCGCGAACGCGAACAGCATGTTCCCGGACCGCGCGCCCTGCGGGCCGTCCGGGCCGGTACCGGTCCGCCCTGTGCCGGTCCGCCCGGCACCGCCCCGGCCGGCGCTGCCCCGGCCCGTGTTCCCCCAGCCCGTGTCGGTCCCGGCCACTGAGCACCTCCAGCGCGGTTCCCCGGTGCGCGGACCGCGGCTGCGGCCCGCCCCTTCCATGCTCGGACCGGCCCCAACTCCGCGCATCCCCGGGCCCGCTGTGCACACAGGGTGACGCCCGCGCGGACCGCCTGCGGGCTGTTGCCGCCCGGCGGCGGGCGCAGTTGACTGGAGGCCGTGCCGTGCCGTTCACCGGGAGGCCGCCATGACCACGCACACCGCACCCGCCTTCGACCCGGCCCGGGTCGCCCATCTGTCGGGCCGGTTCGCGCCGGTCACCGAGGAGGTCGACGCGACCGGCCTGGCGGTGCTGGGCGACCTACCGGACGGACTGGACGGGCTGTTCCTGCGCAACGGGCCCAATCCGCGGTTCAGCCCGATCGGCTCGTACCTGTACCCGATCGACGGCGACGGCATGCTGCACGGGGTGTGGCTCTCGGGGGGCCGGGCGCGCTACCGCAACCGCTTCGTGCGGACCCCGGCCGTGATCGCCGAGGAGCGGGCCGGGCGCGCGCTGTGGGGTGGCCTGCAGTCGATGATCACGCCGTCGGAACCGGACGTCTCCCCCGAACTCGTGGGCACCTTCCGGGACCTGCCGGACATCAACGTGGTCCGGCACGCCGGGCGGCTGCTCGCACTCGCCGAGTCCGACTGCCCGTTCCGGATCACGCCCGACCTGGCGACCGCGGGCCGCGAGACCTTCGACGGCGCGCTGCCCGCCGGCATCACCGCCCACCCCAAGACCGATCCGCTCACCGGCGAACTGGCGGTGTTCTGCTACGCCTTCGAACCGCCGTACCTGACCTGGGCGATGCTCGGCCCGGCGGGCACCGTCACCCGCGGCCCGACGGCCGTCGACGGCGTGGACCGGCCGATGATGATCCACGACATGGCCCTGACCGCCCGCTTCCTGGTGCTGGTGCTCGCCCCGGCCTTCTTCGACCTCGCGGCGGCGATGGAGGGCGGCTCGATGATCGACTGGCGGCCCGAGCAGGGCACCAGGATCGCTCTGATCCCCCGCGACGGCGGGCCGGTCCGCTGGGCGTCGGACGACGCGTTCTGGCTGTGGCACACGGTGAACGCCTACGACCGTCCCGACGGCTCGGTGGTCCTCGACTACGTCCAGTGGGCCCACCTCAGCCTCGGCGCGCCCGACGCCGCCGCGCCGCCGAACCCGGGCGGCCTGACCCGCGCCGTCGTCGACCCGGCCGCGGGCACCGTCCGGCGCACCGCCCTGGACGACGCCCCGGTCGAACTCCCCCGGGTGGACGACCGGTTGATCGGCCGGCCGCACCGGCGCGCGGCCGTCGCGGCGGAGAGCGGCCGGCTCGACCTGCTGCCCGGCGAGTTCGACGCGCTGCGCTGGTACGACTGCGCCGACGACCCCGGGGCCTCGGTGCTCTGGCCGGCCGGTGACCTGTCGGTCGGCGAGCCGGTGTTCGCCCCCTCGGCCGCCGGCGGTCCGGGGTACTGGCTGACGTACGCCACCGACCGTACCGATCTGAGCAGTTGGCTGCTGGTCATCCCGGACGCCGACCCGGGGTCCGGGCCGATGGCGCGGGTGCGGATCCCGGTCCGGGTCCCGCTCGGCCTGCACGGCAGCTGGCTCCCCACCGAGGACTGAGCCCCCGGCACGCGCGCACCCGAGCAGCACCCGAGCGCACGGAACCCGAGCGCACGCCGTACCCGCCGCACGCTCAGGCGTACCCCGCCGGCGGGTCGACCAGGCGTACCCCGTCCATCAGCATCCCCGCCCGTTTGACGGTCCGCAGCACCGGCACCACCTCGACCTGCTGGACCGCCGCCAGCGCGCCGATCCGCTCGGTGAGGTAGGTGTACAGCGCGTCGTTGTCGCGGCAGACCACCACCGCCAGCAGGTTGGCCGACCCGGTGATGGCCGCCGCGAACGGCACCTCCCGGTGGCCCGCGAGGGCGGCGCCGGTCGCCGCCAGGTCGGCCGGCGGCACCGACACCAGCAGCGCCGCCTGCGCGTGGAAGCCGAACAGCGCCGGGGAGATCTCCACGTCGAAGAAGAGCGCACCGCTGTCCCGCAGTTGCTCCAGCCGGCGGCGCACCGCGGACTGGGACAGCCCGGTGGCGCGGGCCAGTTCGGGGTAGCCGCACCGGCCGTCCCGGCCGAGTACGGCGAGCATGGCGAGCGCCGCCTCGTCCAGTTCGACCCGCTGCCCCGGCCCGAACACCCAGGGCCGCTCCAGCTCCCTGACCTGCCGCTCGCCCAGGGCGTCCAGGCCGGCCCAGCGTCCGGGGCCGCCGACGAAGGTGCGCAGGATGCTGTGCGCGGTGATCCCGGTGACCCGGCGGGTGCCGGGCAGCTTCTGCAGCAGCAGCGCGTCCCGGTCGGCCTGGTTGCGGGCCTTGGAGACGCAGTGGATCTCGGTCCCGCCGGAGTTGAGGGTGACCCAGGCGATGTCCGGGCGCCGCGCCAGCGCGTCGGCCACCTGGACGGCGGCGTCCGGTGTGCACTGCACCCGCAGCCAGGACTCGTACAGCCCCACCCGGTGGCCCAGCGGCAGGCCGACCACCCGCAGCAGGCCGGCGGTGCGCAGCCGCCGGTAGCGCCGGATCACCGTCTGGTCGGAGACCTCCAGCACCTGGGCGAGCCGGCTGAACGGCATCCGGCCGTCCATCATCAGCGCCTGGACGACGGATCGGTCCAGGGCGTCCAGTTCCGGAGTGCCGCTCTGCATGGTTTCCATCATGACAGGCGGGTGGGGTGTCGGATTCCGCAGCCCGGGCCGCTGTGGTGCGGCCGATCCGCGATCCGGCTGCGAGATTCGGCGGGTGGGCCGGGCGGTCGTGGATCCGGTCACGGGACCGAGGAGAATTCCGATGCGCAAATGGCTACCCCTGGTGGCGGTCTGTCTGGGCGCGTTCATGCTGCTGGTGGACGTCACCATCGTGACGGTCGCCCTCCCCGACATGGCCACCGCGCTGCACACCGGCTTCGCCGACCTGCAGTGGGTGATGGACGGCTACGCGCTGGCGCTGGCCGCGCTGCTGCTCGGCGCCGGCGCCCTCGCCGACCTGGTCGGGCGGCGCAAGGTGTACCTGGCGGGGCTGGTGCTGTTCGCGGGCGCCTCGCTGGCGTGCGGCCTGGCCACCGGGCCGCAGCAGCTGATCGCCTTCCGGGTGGTGCAGGGGGTCGGCGGCGCGGCGATGTTCGCCACCACCATGGCCCTGCTCGGGCACGCCTACCAGGGCCGCGACCGGGGTGTCGCGTTCGGTGTCTGGGGTGCGGTGAACGGCGCCGCCGCGGCGGCCGGGCCGATCCTCGGCGGGCTGCTCACCGAGCACCTCGACTGGCGCTGGATCTTCTACGTCAACCTGCCGGTCAGCGTGGTGGCGGTGGCGGTGACCCTGCGGGTGGTCGCCGAGTCCCGCAACCCGCGGGCGGCCGGCCTGGACCTGCCCGGCACGGTGGCCTTCACGGTGGCCGCCGGGTCGGTGACCTACGCCCTGATCAAGGCCGGGGACAACGGCTGGGGTTCGGCCACCACGCTCGGCCTGTTCGCCCTCGGCGCGCTCGCCCTGCTGGCGTTCGTCCTGGTGGAACGGCGCAGCGCCCACCCGATGCTGGACCTCGCGCTACTGCGCAGCCCGGCCTTCGCGGGCATCCTGGCCGGCGGCCTGCTGCTGTCCGCGGCGGCGTTCTCGTACCTCGCGTACTCCTCGCTGTGGCTGCAGTCGGTGCTGGGTCTCGGGCCGGTCGCGGCGGGGCTGGCGCTGCTGCCGATGAGCGTGGTCGCGTTCGTGACGGCGGCCGTCGGCGGGCGGCGGCTGCACGGTGTGCCGCCGCGGCTGACGGTCGGCGGCGGTCTGCTGCTGATCGGCGTCGGCGCGCTGCTGCAGGCGGTGGTCGGGGCGGACTCCGGCTGGGCGGCGCTGGCGCCCGGTCTCGCGGTCAGCGGCGCGGGGGTGGGCCTGGCCACCCCGGCGATGGCCGCCGCCGCGATGGCCGCCGTGCCGGGGGCACGGGCCGGGATGGCGGGCGGCGCCCTCAACACCGCCCGCCAGCTGGGGAACGCGCTCGGCATCGCGCTGCTCGGCGCGGTCTTCCGGGCGGGTCTGGCGGGCGGGCTGCGGGACGGCGGCGGCGCCGACCCGCAGGGCACCGCGGACGCGCTGAGCGGCGGGCAGGCGGGGGCGCTGGTGGCCCGGGCCGGTGAGGGCGCCCGGCCGGCGCTGGAACACCTGGTGCACGCGGCGTTCGCGGCGGGGCTGCGGGACACCTTCCTGGTGTCGGGGGCGTTCGGGCTGGCCGGCGGGGTGCTGGTGCTGGTGCTGCTGCGCCGCCCGGCGGCGGTCGGCGGCGCGGCGGTGCCGGGGCCCGCGCAGGCGCCCGCCACGTCAGGCGGACGGGCGGGGGCGGCGGCCAGAATGGAGTGATGTCCGACGGCGGGAGGCCCGATGGCGAGCGATGACGAGTCGGATGCCCGGCTGCCGCCGGCCGCCTCCCCCCGCTGGGGGCGGTTCATCCTGGGTGCCTACGTCCTGATCGGCCTGGTGCTGCTCGCCGACCTGTTCACCGGGCCGAGGCTGACCTTCTCCCCGCTGCTGGCCGCCGTGCCGGTCCTCGCGGGCACCGGTACCCGGCGCCCGTGGGTGCCGCTGGCGGCCGGCGGCGTCGCGCTGGTGGTGGTGGGCGTGCTGGCGGTGCTGAACGGGCAGGTCGGCACCGGGGTGCACGCCGCGTCGGCGGCGGCCGTCGCGACGGTGGCCGTCTCCAGCTCCGCCTCGGTCGCGCTGGTGGCCGACCGGGAACGCCGGCTGGCGCAGCTGCGCTCGGTGGCCGAGGCCGCGCAGCAGGCGTTGCTGCGTCCGGTGGCGCCGCGGATCGGCGGGCTGCGGGCGGCGGTGCGGTACGCGCCCGCCGCGGCCGAGGCCCGGATCGGGGGCGACCTGTACGCGGTGCTGGACTCGCCGTTCGGGGTGCGGGTGCTGCTGGGCGATGTCCGCGGCAAGGGGCTGGGCGCGGTGGAGACGGCGGCGGACGTGCTGGGGGTGTTCCGGGAGGCGGCCGTGTCGGAGGCCGATCTCAGCCGGATCGCGGGGCGCCTGGACGCGACGGTGGCGCGGCGGCCCGGCGACGAGGAGTTCGTGACCGCGGTCCTGGTGTCGGTGCCGGAGCACGGGTCGGCCAGCCTGGTGAACTGCGGGCATCCGGCGCCGCTGCTGCGGACCCGGCACCGGGTGGACGAGGTCGATCCGCCGGCCTGGTCGCCGCCGCTCGCCCTGCTGGGCCTGACCGGCGGGTGCTATCCGGTGCAGCAGGTGCCGCTCGGGCCGGGCGACCTGCTGCTGCTCTACACCGACGGGGTGTCGGAGGCCCGGGACACGGCCGGGGTGTTCTACCCGCTCGCCGAGCGGTTGTCCGCGATGCCGGCCGGTGAGGGTCCCGAGCCGCTGCTGGACCGGCTGCTGGCGGACGTCCGCGCGTACACGCCGCACGGGCTGGACGACGACGCCGCCCTGCTCGCGCTGGCCCGCACGGCCCGGACCGGCTGACCGGCCCGGGCCCCGGAGCGGCCTAGCGTCCCTTGGCGGGGACCCTGGCCGGCTCGGCGGGTGCGGCCGTGGCCCGCCTGGCGCGTTCGGCCCTGGCCCGGGCGCGGCGGTCCAGGAACCGGGTGAGCACGTACCAGAGCACCACCGCGTAGGCCCAGCCCGCCAGGATGTCGACGATGAAGTGCTCGGCACCGTAGACCAGGGTGAAGGCCATCGCGAGCGGATAGGCAGCCAGCAGCACCCTGGTCCAGCGGCCCGCGCCGCGCCAGAAGAACAGCGCCAGCAGCATCGGGTACGCGGCGTGCAGCGAGGGCATCGCGGCGACGTCGTTGGCGAACTCGCTGCCGTTCTCGAAGACCGACCCGGCGCGGGGCAGCCCGCTCTGGTTGAGCACGTCGGAGACGATCCGGGTGACCGCGGGCATGTGCCCTTCCTGGCCGGTCAGCCACGGCGGGTCGGCGGGGTAGAGCACGTAGGTGGCGAAGCCGGCGAAGGTGACCGCCAGGTAGAGCGCCAGCAGCCGGCGGAAGCTCGGGTAGCGGCGTTTCCAGAGCACGGCCAGCACCAGGAAGACCGTGAAGAAGTGCGACATGTAGACGGTGACGGCCGTGTAGTCGTACCAGTGCGGGTGGCCGGGCGTGTAGAGCCAGTGCTGCAGCCGGACCGTCCAGGTCTCGCCGCCGCCGAGGAAGGTGTCGATGCTCAGCTGCGGTTCGTAGCGGACCGGCCAGGGGGTGTGGGCGCCGTAGCCGCGCAGCAGCGAGTAGACCCAGACCACCGCCATCACCGGGACCCAGTCCCGCAGCACCAGCGGCCAGCCCCGGCGGCCGCCGCTGTGCACCGAGGTGGCCACCAGTGCGCCGATCAGCCAGCAGAACACCACGTCGTTGGCGTACGGCAGGCCGTACGTCCACAGGTACCAGCCGAAGGCGAGCGCGAACAGCGGCCAGGCCAGGTGGCGCGGACGCAGCCGGCGGCCCGCCCGGACGGCTCTGCCCGGGCCTGCCTGCGGGGGGTCGTTCGGTCGCGGGCCGCGCTGCCGCGGCTCGTTGCGGGTACCCGGATGCGCAGGTCGGAGCAGGTCGGTCATGGCGCCCGAAGCTAGCACCGCATTCTTGGAGGATCCTTTGGATGTTCCGGGCCGTGCCCAGGAAACCACCAGGAGACGAACCATCCTTGGCCGGCCTCCGCAGGCCGTGGCCCCCACCGGGGCCGGGCCCGCGGCCGGGAGATCGTGCTCCGGCCGCTCGGTCGACTGCTCGTGTCTCAGCATCGGTCACCACCCGCCCGGGGAGGCGCCAAGGTGACGGCGGCCGTCGGGCGGACCGTGTTCGGGGACGGGTCCTTCCCGACACTACGCCCGCGGCGCCCACCCGGCCCGGGCGGCGGCTCAGTAGCCGGCGGCCTGGGCCTCCACCCGGGTGACGATCTCCTCGCACAGTTCGTGGGTGCGCAGCGCGTCCTGGGCCGAGACGGTCCGGCCGGCCCGGACGGAGTCCAGGAAGGAGGTGACGATCTGCTCGATGCCGCGCTGCCGGGCGACCGGCACCCAGTCGCCGCGGCGGCGGATGCTGGGCTGGCCCTTGTGGTCGATCACCTCGGCCAGGTTGACCACCACCCGCTTGGCGTCGGCGCCGGAGACCTCCAGGACCTCCTCGGTGGAGCCGCTGACCCGGTTCATGATGCCGAGCGCGGTGAAGCCGGGGCCGGCCAGGGTGAGCACCAGGTGTTCCAGCAGCCCGTCCCGGGTGCGGGAGCGGACGTCGATGTGCTCGACCTCGCCGGGGACCAGGAAGCGCAGCGTGTCCGCCACGTGGATGAAGTCGTCGAGGACCACGCTGCGGACGGCCTCCGGCAGCCCCTCGCGGTGCTTCTGCAGCACGATCAGGTCGCGCGGGCGCTCGGCGGCCTGCTGGTAGCCCGGGGCGTGGCGGCGGTTGAAGCCGACCATCAGTGAGCGGCCGCGGCGCTCGGCGAGCTCGACCAGGTGCCGGGCCTCCTTGAGGTGGTAGGCGAGCGGCTTGTCCACGTACACGTCGACGTCGGCGGTGAGCAGCTGCTCGACGATCGGCAGGTGCTGGTCGGTGGAGGCGTGCACGAAGGCGGCCCGGATGCCGCTGTCGATGAGTTCGCCGAGGTCGGTGTAGCGGTGCGGGAGCCGGTGGAGGTCGCCGAGGCGGTCGAGCTTGGCGCGGTCCCGGGTCATCAGGCGCAGGTCGAGGCCGGGCTGGGTGGTGAGGACCGGGAGGTAGGCCTTCTGTGCGATGTCGCCGAGGCCGATCACGGCCACCGGGAGGGCCGCGGCGTCGGGGTCGAGGTGGTGGTCGCTCATCGGGACGCTCCTGCTGGGGGTGGGTGGCGGTCCGTCCGGTCAGCGGGGCCGGACCATCCGGCAGCATATGACAGCCGGGCGGCCGGGCAGTCAGGATGCGGCGGCCGGGCCGGACTTGGGCCGGGCGGTCGGGGCGGGCGGTCGGGCCGGGCGGTCGGGGCGGGCGGGCCGGGATCGGCGACAATGGCGGGATGACCACAGCGCGTTGGAACGGCCAGATGATCGCGGACAGCGACCGTACCGTCCTGGTGGAGGGCAACCACTACTTCCCGGCCGAGTCGGTGCGGGCGGAGTTCCTCGGCCCGTCGGCGACCACCACCCACTGCCCGTGGAAGGGCATCGCCTCGTACTACACCCTGCGGGTGGCGGGCGCCGAGAACCCGGATGCCGCCTGGTACTACCCCGACCCGAAGCCGGAGGCCGCGCACGTGGCCGGGATGGTGGCGTTCTGGAAGGGGGTCGAGATCACCGACTGACCGTCCGCGGCCGCGGCCGCCCTCACTGCGCGAGGCCCGCCGCGGCCGTGGTGAGGGCGGCCAGCACCGGGCGGATCAGCGGGTGCAGCTCCGCCCCGCCGCGGACCGCGGCGAACACCTTGCGGGTGGCGAGCGCGCTGTCCACCGGGCGGACCGCCACCTTGGACAGGTCGGCGCCGCGCAGCGCGGAGCGGGGGACCAGCGCGACGCCCGCACCGGCCGAGGCGAGCGCCACCACCGCGCGGAAGTCGTCCGAGGAGTGCACCAGCCTGGGCTGGAAACCGGCGTACTCGCAGGCCAGCAGCACCACGTCGTGGCAGGGGTTGCCGGGGTACGGGCCGATCCACGGCTCGGCGGCGAGCTCGGCGACGGCGACCGGGCCGGGGCCCTCGGCCAGCGGGTGGCCGAGCGGCAGCACCGCCTCGAACGGCTCCGCGTACAGCGGCACCCGGGTCAGCCGCTGGTCGTCGGCGCGCGGCGCGCCCCGGTACTCGACCGCGACCGCGATGTCCGCGCCGCCGTCGAGCAGCATCGGCAGGCTGGCGTCGCCCTCGGCGTCCAGCACCTTGAGCCGCACGCCGGGCGCCGCGTCGGCGAGCAGCGCGATGGCGGGCGCCAGCACCAGGGCGATGCCGGTCGCGAACGCCGCCACGGTGACCTCGCCCGCGGCGCCCGCGCGGTAGGCCGCCAGGTCGGCCTCGGCGCGTTCGAGCTGGGCGAGGACCGCGTCCGCGTGGGTCAGCAGGATCTCTCCGGCGGCGGTCAGGCGTACCCCGCGGCCGTCCCGGGCGAGCAGGTGGTGGCCGGTCTCCTGTTCCAGGGCGGCGAGCTGCTGGGAGACGGCGGAGGGGGTGAGGTAGAGCGCGGCCGCGGCGGCCGTCACGGTCCGGTGGTCGGCCACGGCCCGCAGGGTCCGCAGCCGTCGTGCGTCGATCACTCCGCCATTGTGCCAGCGGGCGGGGGCGGTCCGCGGCGGCGGGCGGGGACGGGACGGGGTCGGCGACGGCGGGCCGGGGGCAGCGCCGCTGCCGCCGTCCAGGTGGGATGCCTGCCGCCGCGCGCAGTTCCTCGCGCCCCTGACGTGGCGCCGGGCGTCGTGTCCGGGCGGGACCCGGGAGGCAGCGGGTACGGGGTCCGGCGACGGCGGGCGGGGCGCAGCGCCGCTGCCGCCGCTCGGGTGGGATGCCTGCCGCCGCGCGCAGTTCCTCGCGCCCCTGAGGTGGCCCCGGGCGATGTCGCGGGCGGCCCCCGGTCGATCACCGGGGGCCGCCCGCCGGACGGGGTGTCAGGGTGTCACTCGCCGAGTGCCGCCCGGGCGTCGACGAAGGCGGCGACGGCGCGCTCGACGTCCTCGGTGGAGTGGGCGGCCGACAGCTGGACCCGGATCCGGGCCGCGCCGTGCGGGACCACCGGGTACGAGAAGCCGATCACGTACACGCCGCGCTCCAGCAGCAGCTCGGCGAGCCGGCCGGCCTTGGCCGCGTCGCCGATCATCACCGGGGCGATGGCATGCTCGCCGGGCAGGATCTCGAAGCCGGCCTCGGTCATCCGGGACCGGAACAGCGCGGTGTTGGCGGCCAGCCGCTCGCGCAGGTCGCCGGACTTCTCCAGCAGGTCGAGCACGGTGAGCGAGGCGGCCGCGATCACCGGGGCCAGCGAGTTGGAGAACAGGTACGGCCGGGAGCGCTGGCGCAGCAGCGCGACGATCTCGCGGCGGGCCGCGACGTAGCCGCCGGACGCGCCGCCGAGCGCCTTGCCGAGGGTGCCGGTGATGATGTCGACCCGGTCCATCACGCCGTGCAGCTCGGGGGTGCCGCGGCCGTTGGCGCCGACGAAGCCGACGGCGTGCGAGTCATCGACCATCACCATGGCGTCGTAGCGGTCGGCCAGGTCGCAGATCTCGCGCAGCGGGGCGATGTAGCCGTCCATCGAGAACACGCCGTCGGTGACGATCAGCCGGCGGCGGGCGTCCTGGGTGTCCTTGAGCTGCTGCTCGAGGTCGGCCAGGTCGCGGTTGGCGTAGCGGTGGCGGCGGGCCTTGGAGAGCCGGATGCCGTCGATGATGCTGGCGTGGTTGAGCGCGTCGGAGATGACGGCGTCGCGCTCGTCGAGCAGGGTCTCGAAGACACCGCCGTTGGCGTCGAAGCAGGAGGAGTAGAGGATGGTGTCCTCCTGGCCGAGGAACGCGGACAGCCGCTCCTCGAGCTGCTTGTGCACGTCCTGGGTGCCGCAGATGAAGCGGACGGACGCCATGCCGTAGCCCCAGCGGTCGAGGGCGTCCTTGGCGGCGGCGACCACGGCGGGGTGGTCGGCGAGGCCGAGGTAGTTGTTGGCGCAGAAGTTCAGCACCTCGTCGTCGCGGCCGGTGACGGCGACGGCCGCGCTCTGCGGGGTGCCGATCACGCGCTCGGGCTTGAACAGGCCGGCCTCGCGGATCTCGTCGAGGGTGGCGGCGAGGTCGTCGCGGACGTTGTCGAACACAGTGGCTCCTAGCGGGGGGTCAGAGGGTCGGACGGTCCGGTCTCAGGCGGTCCAGTCGAGGATGACCTTGCCGCAGTTGCCGCCGGCGGCCTCGTCGAAGGCGGCGGCGAACTCGGTGGCGGGGTACCGGCCGGTGATCACCGGGGAGAGGTCCAGGCCGCCCTCCAGCAGGACGGACATCGCGTACCAGGTCTCGAACATCTCGCGGCCGTAGATGCCCTTGATGGTGATCATCGAGGTGACGATCCGCGCCCAGTCCACCGGGAACTCGTCGGCGGGCAGGCCGAGCATGGCGATCTTGCCGCCGTGGGTCATGTTGGCGATCATCGACTGCATCGCCTCGGGGCGCCCGGACATCTCCAGGCCGACGTCGAACCCCTCGCGCAGGCCGAGCTTCTGCTGGCCCTCCTCGATGGTGTGCTCGGCGACGTTGAGCGCCAGCGACACCCCGACCTCGCGGGCCAGCTCCAGCCGGTACGGCGACACGTCGGTGATCATCACGTTGCGGGCGCCGGCGTGCTTGGCGACGGCGGCGGCCATGATGCCGATCGGGCCCGCGCCGGTGACCAGCACGTCCTCGCCGACCAGCGGGAAGGAGAGCGCGGTGTGCACGGCGTTGCCGAACGGGTCGAAGATCGCGGCGACGTCCAGGTCGACCGGCACCCGGTGCACCCAGACGTTGGAGGCCGGCAGCGCCACGTACTCGGCGAACGCGCCGTCGCGGTTGACGCCCAGGCCGACCGTGTTGCGGCACAGGTGGCGGCGGCCGGCCAGGCAGTTGCGGCACTTGCCGCAGACCAGGTGGCCCTCGCCGGAGACCAGGTCGCCCACGTTGATGTCGGCGACGGCGGAGCCGATCGCGGCGACCTCACCGACGAACTCGTGGCCGAGGACGAGCGGGGTCTTGATGGTGCTCTGCGCCCAGCCGTCCCACTTGCGGATGTGCAGGTCGGTGCCGCAGATGCCGGTCCGCAGCACCTTGATCAGCACGTCGCCGGGGCCGATCTCGGGCTCGGGGACGTCCATCAGCCAGAGCCCGGGCTCGGCCTTGTGCTTGACGAGTGCCTTCACGGGAGGTGCTCCTGACGCGTACGGGGGTGGGGCCTGCGACGGGCAGGCCGAAACCGCCCGGCGTGCGGTGCACAGGGTCGGTGGCGCGCGCGGCCGTCCGGGCAGGAGCAATCTGCCTGGTCGGACGGGGTGCGGTCCATCGAGGAATTCTTAACGGCCGCCACAGCAGGGCTTCACGATCCTCCCCGAGCAGGCCCCCCGCGCCCGCACCGGCGTGCCGTGGCCCACCCGATCGCTCCACCCGTTCGGCCCAGCCACCCCGGCGCCGGGCCCCGGCGCCGACGACGTCACGGTCGGCTAGCGGCGCGCCGTCACCGGCTCGCCCGGGCGGCCGGTGACCGGGTCGACGGTGAAGACCGCGGTCTCCTTCTCCGAGGTCACGGTGATCCGGTCCGGCCCGGACCATTCGGCGTGCTTGAAGGAGCCGCGGCCGTCCTGCTCGTCCCACACGCCGAGGTCCCAGTGGCGGGCGGACCAGCCGGTGCCGGTCAGCAGCTCCACGTGGTAGGCCGGGTCGACCGCGAAGGCGGTGTCGGTCACGGTCAGCACGCGGTCCGGACGGTTCGGGTCGGCCTTCCGGTCGACCGGCCGCCCGTCGCCGCCGGCCACGTACGACAGGAGCGCGGTCGGGACGCCGACGACCATCAGGGCGACCAGGACGGCGGCGCCACCGATCTGGGACCACCTGGAGCGGAACTCCAGCTCGACCACGGCCGAGACCACGGTCAGCACGACCGCGGCCCCGATCAGCGGTACGGGGTGGTCGGCCCAGCGCGCGACCTCCACCAGCCCGCCCGAGTGGGAGGCCTGGCGGCCCAGCAGCTGGACCGCGAGCGCGGCCAGCGCCAGCCCCCTCAGCGACCATGCGATCTGCCTGCGACGTCGTGCTGTCATCCGCTCCCCCGGTGGTCGTTCCGCGGGCCATGCTACGAGGCGCCCGCGTCAGCCCTTCACCGCGCCCTCCTCCACGCCCCGGAAGAAGAAGCGCTGGAGCAGGGCGAAGACCACCACGATCGGCAGGAAGGCGATCATCGTGCCGGCCGCGATCAGCCGGGGGTTGGCGCTGAACGTGCCGTTCAGGTACTGGAGTCCGACGGTGAGGGTGTAGTGGTCGGGGTCGGTGAGGACGATCAGCGGCCACAGGAAGTCGTCCCAGGCGCCGATGAACGCGAAGATGACCACCACGCTGAGCATCCCGCGTACGTTCGGCAGGCCGACGTGGACGAGCCGCTGCCAGGCGTTGGCGCCGTCCACCAGGGCCGCCGCGTCCAGTTCGGCCGGGACGGCCAGGAAGGCGGTGCGCATCAGCAGGACGTTGAGCATCCCGATGGCGCCCGGCAGCGCGACGCCGAGCAGGGTGTCGGCCAGACCGAGGCTGCGGACGGTGACGTACTGGGAGACGATGGTGACCTCCCCGGGCAGGACCAGGGTCGCCAGGAAGAGCCCGAGCACCGCCCGCGCGCCGCGGAACCGCAGCCGGGCCAGCGCGAACCCGGCCAGCGTCGCGCCGACCGCGTTGCCGGCCACCGTGACGGCCGCCACCACCAGCGAGTTGACGGCGTAGGTCCAGACCGGGACGGTGTCGGCGACCGTGGCGTAGTTGGCGAGCGTGGGGTGGTGCGGGAGGAAGCCGGGGCTGCGGGTCCAGACGTCCTCGTCGGGGCCCTTGAGGGAGGTCGACAGCTCCCACAGGAACGGTCCGACGGTGAGCAGCAGGACCAGCGCGAGCAGCAGGTAGCGGACCGCCTTCTCGGCCGGCGAGGTGGAGTTGAATCCCCTGGCGGTGCGGGCCGGGCCGGTCATCGGGGGTCCTTCCGGTCGAGGCGCAGCAGCAGGAGCATCGGGCCGAGGGTCACGGCGAACAGCAGCAGGCTGAGCGCGGAGGCGTACCCGAGGTGCCCGGTGAAGCCGCGGCTGTACATCTGGATCAGCATCACCACCGACATGTCGCGGCCACCCGGGCCGCCGGTGCCGTCGGAGAGCACGTACAGCTCGGAGAAGACCCGCAGCGCGGAGACCGAGATCAGGACCGAGACCAGCAGCATGGTGTTGCGGACGCCGGGCAGGGTGACGTGCCAGAACCGGCGGACGGCCGAGGCGCCGTCGACGGCGGCGGCCTCGTGGAGTTCGCGGCCGATGTTCCCGAGCGCGGAGAGGTAGATGACCATGTAGTAGCCGAGGCCCTTCCAGACCGTCAGGCCGATGGCGCTGAGCAGGAGCAGCCAGCGGTCGGTGAGGAAGGGCACCGGCCGGTCGACCGCGCCGAGTTCCTGGGCGAGGCCGTTGAGCAGGCCGCGGTCGTCCAGCACCCAGCCCCAGATCAGGGCGACCACCACGGCGGAGGCGATCACCGGGGTGTAGAAGGCGGTGCGGAAGGCGGTGATCCCGGGGAGCTTGCGTTCGACCAGCACCGCGAGCAGCAGCGGGAGCAGGGTCAGCAGCGGCAGGCAGACCAGGAGGTAGACCAGGCTGTTGACCAGGGCGTCGGCCAACTGTTCGTCGCCGATGGCCCGGTGGAAGTTGGCCAGGCCGACGAAGCGGCCGCCGCCGAGCGGCCGGGCGTTGGTGAAGGAGAGGATGACGGTGTTGATCGAGGGCCACAGGTTGAACACCGCCAGCCACAGCAGGGCCGGGCCGGCCAGCAGCCACGGGGTGAGCCGGCGGCCGTGGGTCGGCCGGCGGGTCGGCCGTCGGTTCATCGGGGTTGCCTTCCCGGTGGGGCGGGGCCGCCGTGCGCGGACGGCGGCCGCCGCGGGGGCCGCCGGTGCGGGCGCACGGCGGCGCCCGGGGCGGTTACTGCGCGAGGAGTTGGTCGCAGCGGGCGACCGCGGTGTCCAGGGCCTGCTGCGAGGTGGCGCCGCCGCTGATGGCGAGGGCGATCTGCTGGTTGACGATGTCGCTCATCGCGCCGTCCACCTGGACGGGTTGGAGTACGGCGGCCTTGGCGAGCGAACCGAAGGCGATCACCTTGGCGTCGCTCGCGTTGGTGCCGTCGCTCCTGGCGAAGAACGGGTCCTGGGCGGAGGCCTTGGTGGAGGGGAAGATGCTGGTCAGGTGGGCGAAGGCGGCCTGGTTCTCGGCGTTGGTGACCCAGCGGGCCAGCGCCACGGCGGTGGGTTTGTTCTTGCTGCCCTTGGCGACGGACAGGCCCTGGACGTACAGCGGCGGGGTGCCGATGGCCGGGGACGGGACGACCTGGGGCGCCAGCGAGGGGTTGTCGGTGGCCAGGCCGCCGATGAAGTTGGCGCCGCCGGTGGTCCAGGCGGCGGTTCCGGCGGTGAAGAGCTTGGCGTTGCCCGCGTACTTGTCGGTGAGGACGTCCTGCGGCAGCAGGCCGCGTGCGAAGGCGTCCCGGTACCGGTCCAGCAGGGCGGCGGCCTGCGGGGTGTTGAAGGTGAAGCTCTTGCCGTCCTCGGCCATGATCTTCACCCCGGCGTCGGCCAGGTCTCCGAGGCCGGGTTTGCGGCTCATCAGGTAGACCCGGCCGCCGGACCTGTCCTTGACCGTCTGCGCCTGGGCGATCAGCTCGTCGAGGGAGGCGGGCGGTTTCTTCGGGTCGAGGCCGTACCGGGTGAGCAGTTCGGCGTTCCAGTAGTTGACGTCGGTGTTGAGGTACCAGGGGTAGCCGTACGCGCCGGGGTGCCCGGCGTAGCGGTAGGCGTCGACGCCGCCGGCCACGTAGTCCTCGGTGATCTTCGGGTCGGCCTGGCCGACGTCCAGCAGCAGGTTCTGTCCGACCAGCGGGAGGGCGAAGTCGGGCGGCAGGTTGACCACGTCCGGCAGGGTGCCGGCGGCGGCCTGGCTGAGCACCTTGTCGGCGTAGCCGTCGCCGGGCTGGTCGAGCCAGTCGACCTGGGTGCCGGGGTACTTCTTCTCGAAGGCGTCGATGACGCTCTGCACGTAGTCGGTGAACTTCGGTTTGAGGGCCCAGGTCTGGAGTGTGACCTTGCCCTTGACTTCTCCGGTGACGGCTCCGCCGGCGTCCTCGGACGCCTTGTCGCCGCCGAGGCCGCAGCCCGCCAGCGTGACGGCCGCGGCCAGTGCCACGGTCAGCCGTGTCCAGTGCCTTCGCATGTGTCTCTCCCGGTCTGCTGCGACAGCACGCGTCTGCGCCGTCTGGTTGCGGAGGGGCTTCAACGGAGCGAGGAGGTACGGGGGTCGGGTGGAGCGGCCGGGACGGCCGCCGGGGATCCCGGGATCCGGGCCGGCCCGAAAAGTTCACTAAACCGGTCTAGCGACTCGGGACTATCCTCCGGGCTACACTCCGGTGTCAAGACGTCGGCACCGGCGCCTTCCGGACACCGCGCGGGCGTTCCCGGCCACGCCGCGCCGTCCCGGCCGCCGCGCCCGGCGCCCCGCCGGACCGGCCTCCCGCAGTGACCAGCGCCCGGGTGCACGGGCGGAGGAGCCGCGTCCGTGTCCAGACCGACCATCGCCGACATCGCCCAGCGGGCGGGCGTGTCCAAGGGCGCCGTCTCGTTCGCGCTGAATGGCCGGCCGGGCGTCAGCGAGTCCACCCGGCAGCGGATCCTGCGGGTCGCGCAGGAGATGAACTGGCGTCCGCACAGCGCCGCCCGGGCGCTCGGCGGGGCCCGGGCCGGGGCGGTCGGGCTGGTGCTGGCCAGGCCGGCCAGGACCATCGGGGTGGAGCCGTTCTTCGCCCAGCTGCTGTCCGGCCTGCAGGCGGGGCTCTCGGCGCACGCCGTCGCGCTCCAGCTGATGGTGGTCGAGGACACCGCCGCCGAGACGGAGGTCTACCGGCGCTGGGCCTCCGAGCACCGGGTGGACGGCTTCATCCTGGTCGACCTGCAGCTGCGCGACCCGCGGATCGGGGTGCTGGAGGAGCTCGGCCTGCCGACGGTGGTGCTGGGCGGCCCCGGGCACCACGGCCGGCTGCCCAGCGTCTGGGCCGACGACCGGGAGGCGATGCTGTCGATCGTCGACTACCTGGCCGCGCTCGGCCACCGCCGGATCGCCCACCTGGCGGGGCTGCCCGCCTTCCAGCACACCCAGCGCCGGATCCGGGCGCTGCGGGACGCCTCGCGCCGGCTCGGGCTGGAGGAGGCGGTATCGGTGCCGACCGACTTCAGCGACGCGGAGGGCGCGGCCGCCACCCGCACCCTGCTGGCCCGGGCCGTGCGCCCGACCGCGATCGTCTACGACAGCGACGTGATGGCGGTCGCGGGGCTCGGGGTGGCCGCCGAGATGGGCGTCTCGGTGCCGGGCGAGCTGTCCGTCGTCTCGTTCGACGACTCGGTGCTGGCCCGGATCGTCCACCCGTCGCTGACCGCGCTCTCCCGGGACACCTTCGCGCTCGGCGAGCAGGTCGCCGGGGCGCTGCTGGCCGCCGTCGCGGATCCGTCCGCGGCCCGCGACCTCCGGACCGCCACCCCGCGTCTGACCGTCCGTGAGAGCACCGCGCCACCCGGTCTTGGCAGGCACACTAAATCGGTTTAGGCTCCGAGCGAAGCGCACGGCACCGAGGCCGGCCCGGCCGGCCCGTACCCGCCGTCGCGCCCCCGTACGCACCGCCGGGGCCGCTGGGTCCCGACCGGCCGCAGGAGGACGCGCGTGACGACGCAGCACCCAGGGCCAGCCGCACTCCGGTTCGGCGCCAACTACGTACCCTCCTCGGGCTGGCTCTACAGCTGGCTGGACTTCTCCGCGGACACCGCCAGACGCGACTTCGAGGATCTCGCCGGTCTCGGCCTCGACCACGTACGGGTCTTCCCGATCTGGCCCTGGATCCAGCCGAACCGCTCGTTGATCCGCCGCCAGGGCATCGACGACCTGCTCGAACTCATCGACGTGGCAGCCGAGTTCGAGCTCGACGTGGCGGTCGACCTGCTGCAGGGCCACCTGTCCAGCTTCGACTTCCTGCCGTCCTGGGTGCTCACCTGGCACCAGCGCAGCATCTTCACCGACGAGCTGGTCAGGGCCGGCCTGTCCGCGTACGTCGACCAGGTCTGCCGGGCCGTCGCCACCCGAGGCAACGTCTTCGCCGTCACCCTCGGCAACGAGGTGAACAACCTCTGGCCGGCCAACCCGACCGGCGCCGGGGCCTCCTCCGAGTGGGCCGCCGACCTGCTCGCCGCGGCCCGCACGGCCGCCCCGCACCTGCTCAGCCTCTACTCGCTGTACGACGCGGCCTGGTACGAGCCGGACCACCCCTTCCACCCGGCCGACGCCGTCCGGCTGGGCGACCTGACCACCGTGCACTCCTGGGTGTTCAACGGCGTCTCCGCCGTGGACGGCCCGGCCGAGCGCCCGCTCGGCCCGGCGACCACCTCGCACGCCGACTACCTGGTCGAACTCGCCGCGGCCGGCTCGGCGGACCCGCTGCGCCCGGTCTGGCTGCAGGAGGTCGGCGCGCCCCAGCCGGACATCCCGGCCGGCGACGCCGCCGCGTTCGCCCGGCTGATGATCGACCAGGTGGCGCCCAACCCGGCGCTCTGGGGCATCACCTGGTGGTGCTCGCACGACATCGACCGCCGGCTGGCCGACTTCCCGGACCGCGAGTACGACCTCGGGCTGTTCACCGTCGACCACCGCCGCAAGCCGCTCGCCGAGCAGCTGGCCCGCTCGGTGGCCGAACTGCGCACCGGCCGGACGCTCGCGCACGGGCGTCCGGCCGTGGTGCTGGAGGCCGACCCGACCACGCAGCCGGAGCGCCGGGCCGAGGTCGCCCCCGGCAGCGCCTTCCACACCGAGTGGGTCCGGCTGCGCCAGGCCGGGCCGACCGCGATCGTCCCCGCGCACCGGGCCGCCGACCCGGCGTACCTGGCCGCCCGCGGCATCGCCACCGTGCTGGCCGCCGCACCCTGAGCCGCACCACCCGCACGCACGACCACCCGCGCCACGCGCACCACCCGCACCGCCTGCACACGGCACCACCCGCACGCAGCACCACCCGCACGCAGCACCATCCGCACGATCTGCACGACCGGCCGACACCCCACGGAACGCTGGACTGGAGACCCGGATGCGACGACCACTCACCCTGCTGTTAGGTGCCGCCCTGGCGGCAGCCACCGCCCTCGCCACCGCCCTCGGCGCCGTCCCCGCGACGGCGGCCGGGGCACCCGGGGCCGCGGTGCCCGCGGCCACCGCCGGCAGCCAGCCGTACGCCTCGTACTGGTACCCGAACACCATCCTGAACTGGGACCCGGCCACCGACCCCGACGCCCGGTTCAACCGCTCCCGGGTGCCGCTGCAGCCCCGCACCTCGGACCCCGCGCTGAAGGCCAACGCGGGCGCCCACGGCGGCGAGGGGAGGATCGCCTCGCTGGTCTCCTTCGGCCCGACCTCGAACAACCCCTCGCAGGGCTCCCAGAACCCCGACTACTACGCCTTCGGCTACTGGCAGTACGTCGACAAGCTGGTGTTCTGGGGCGGCTCCGCCGGTGAGGGGCTGATTCTGGCGCCCAACCCGACCGTGATCGACGCGGCGCACCGCAACGGCGTCAAGGTGTACGGGACCGTGTTCTTCCCGCCCGCGGCGTACGGCGGACAGCTCCAGTGGGTGCGCGACTTCGTGCAGAAGTCCGGCACCCGCTACCCGGTCGCCGACAAGCTGGTGCAGGCCGCGCAGTACTACGGCTTCGACGGCTGGTTCGTCAACCAGGAGACCGGCGGCGGTGACGCCGCGCTCGCCACCGAGCTGCGCAACGAGATGAAGTACGCCAGGGCACAGGGCCCGACCGACTTCATGTGGTACGACGCGATGACCGAGTCCGGTGCGGTCGACTGGCAGAACCAGCTGGACTCCGCCAACGACGCGTTCCTCCAGGACTCCTCGGGCCGGGTGTCCGACTCGATGTTCCTCAACTTCGGCTGGGGCTCCGGCACGCTGGACTCGTCGCGGACGCTGGCCCGTTCGCTCGGGCGCAGCGAGTACGACCTGTACGCGGGCATCGACACCGAGGCCAACGGCTACAACACCGGCGTGGACTGGAACTCCCTCTTCCCGGCGGGCCGGCCGCACAGCGCCTCGCTCGGCCTGTACCGGCCGGAGTGGACCTGGAAGTCCGCCACCGACCGGGCCGACTTCTACGCCAAGGACTCCCGCTACTGGGTGGGCGCCAACGCCGACCCCTCCGACACCGCCACCTCCGGCTCGTGGAAGGGCCTGGCCTCGTACGTGGCCGAGTCCTCGCCGATCACCGCCAAGCCGTTCGTCACCTCCTTCGACACCGGGCAGGGCGACTTCTACAACTCGGCCGGTGTCCGGGTCGCCACCGGCGGCTGGAACAACCTCTCGCTGCAGGACGTGCCGCCGACCTACCGCTGGCTGGTCACCTCGACCGGGACGAAGCTCACCCCGTCGATCGACTTCACCGACGCGTACGAGGGCGGCTCCTCGCTGCGGCTGAGCGGGAAGCTGGACGGCACCAACACCGTCCGGCTGTACCAGACCAGGCTGCCGGTGGCCGCCGACACCAAGCTCTCCGTCGTCCTGAGGACGCCGTCCGCCGGGCCGAGCGGGCTCAAGGCCGCGGTGTCCTTCACCGACGCGCCGACCGTCTTCACCACCCTCGACCTCGGTTCCACCAGCTCCGCCGGGTGGGAGCGCAGGACACTCGACCTGTCGGCCTTCGCGGGCCGCACCATCGCGCAGATCGGCCTGCAGGCGGCCGGCTCGGCGCCCTCGTACGATCTGCGGGTGGGCCAGCTCGCGGTGTACGACGGCCCGGTGGACGCGACGGCGGCGCCGGGCGCGCCGACCGTGCTGGGCAGCACCGATGTGACGGCGGCCCGCAAGTCGCTGCGGCTGGCCTGGACGGCCCCGGCCTCCGGCGCCGTGCACCACTACGAGGTGTACCGGCGCAACGCCGACGGCAGCCGGACCTTCCTCGGTGCCACGCCCAACGACTCGTACTACGTGCCGCAGTTGGACCGGGCGGGCAGCGAGACCTCCACCACCGTGGAGGTCGAGGCGGTGTCGGCGGAGTTCGGCCGCTCCCCCGCCGCCGCGACCACCGTCGACTGGGGCACCACCCCGCCCGCGGAGAGCAATCTCGCGCTGGGGCGCCCGGCGACCGCCTCCGGGCAGTGCAACAGCGCGGAGGGCCCGGCCAAGGCCGTCAACGGCAGTGTGGGCGGCGGGAATTCCGACAAGTGGTGCACCCTCACCGCTGCCAAGTGGCTGGAGGTCGACCTCGGTTCGGCGCGCCGGCTGTCGCGGTTCACGGTGAAGCACGCTGCGGCCGGCGGTGAGAGCGCCGGCTGGAACACCCGTGACTACACCGTCCAGGTCCGCTCCTCCACGGCGGACCCGTGGACCACCGCCGCCACCGTCACCGGGAACACCGCGGCCACCACCACCAGCCCGGTCGCGGTCACCGCCCGGTACGTCCGGCTGGTGATCACCAAGCCCACCCAGACCGGCGACCCGGCCGCCCGGATCTACGAGTTCGAGGCCTGGGGCTCGTAGCACCGCGGCACCGTCCCGCCGTGCTGCCGTACCGCACCGACCGCCCGACCGAGAGGAAGCCAGCCCGTGCCGGTCACCATCACCGCTGTCGAGAGCACCGACCTGTTCACGGGGCCCGAGGAGGCGCCGCGCCAGCTGCTGCGGGTGACCCTCGACGGCCCGCCCACCCGGATCACCGTCAGCGGGCCGGGGGTGGAGGGCGCGGCGACCGGCACGGGGGTGGTCGAGGTGCCGCTGACCGTGGCCGACCCGGTGCCCGGCACCGGGCGCCCGATCACCGTCACCGCCGGGCCGGCCCGGGTCGAGGCGCTGCTCGAGACCGCCGAGCCCGGCTGGACGATGTACCTGGTCTCGCACTTCCACTACGACCCGGTCTGGTGGAACACCCAGGCGGCGTACACCTCCCCGTGGGAGCTGCTGTCCGGGGACGCCACCACCCGGCCGCTGTGGGAGCGCAACGGCTTCGCACTGGTCGACACCCACCTCGACCTGGCGCTGCGCGACCCGGTGTACAAGTTCGTGCTGGCCGAGATCGACTACCTGAAGCCGTACTTCGACCAGCACCCGGAGCGCCGGGCCGATCTGCGGCGGCTGCTGGCGAGCGGTCAGGTCGAGCTGGTCGGCGGCACCTACAACGAGCCGAACACCAACCTGACCGGCGCCGAGAGCACCATCCGCAACCTGGTGTACGGCATCGGCTACCAGCGCGACATCCTCGGCGGCGACCCGCAGACCGCCTGGCAGCTGGACGTGTTCGGCCACGACCCGCAGTTCCCCGGCTACCTCGCCGACGCGGGCCTGTCCGGCAGCGCCTGGGCACGCGGCCCGTTCCACCAGTGGGGGCCGATCCAGAAGAACTTCCGGGAGGCCAAGGACGACGCGACGGTGATGCAGTTCCCGAGCGAGTTCGAGTGGCTGTCGCCCTCGGGCCGCGGGGTGCTGACCCACTTCATGGCGCACCACTACTCGGCGGGCTGGTGGATGGACTCCTCGCCCGACCTGGCCACCGCCGAGCAGGCCGTGTACGAGCTCTACCGGAAGATCAAACCGGTCGGTGCGACGAAGAACCTGCTGCTGCCGGTCGGCACCGACTACACGCCGCCGAACAAGTGGGTCACCGCCGTCCACCGTTCCTGGGCCGCGAAGTACCTGTGGCCGCGGTTCGTCTGCGGCACCCCGCGCGAGTTCCTCACCGCCGTGCGGGCCGAACTCGCCGCCACCGGGCGGCGGCCCAGCCCGCAGACCCGCGACATGAACCCGGTCTACACCGGCAAGGACGTCTCCTACATCGACACCAAGCAGGCCCAGCGGGCCGCCGAGGTCGCCGCGGTGGACGCCGAGAAGCTCGCCACCCTGGCCGCCGTCCAGGGCCTCGGGCGCTACCCGGACGCGGCGCTCGACAAGGTCTGGCGGCAGCTCGCGTACGGGGCGCACCACGACGCGATCACCGGCTCCGAGTCGGACCAGGTGTACATCGACCTGCTGGGCGGCTGGCGGGAGGCGCACGACCTGGCCGCCGAGGTCCGCGACACCGCGCTGGACGCGCTGGTGGCGCGGATCGACACCACCGGCGAGGGCGGTGCGATCGTGGTCACCAACACGCTGTCCTTCGACCGGACCGCGCTCGCCGCCGTCCGTCTGCCGGCCGGCACCGACGGCGGCCGGGTGCTGGACGACTCCGGCGCCGAGGTGCCGAGCGCCGTCGACCGCGGCACACTGTGGTTCCTCGCCACGGACGTCCCCGCGCTCGGCTGGCGCAGCTGGCGGCTGGCCGGCGGCCCGGCGGCGCCGCTGTGGTCGCCCGCCGAGGGGGTGACGGCCGGGGGAGTCACGGCCCTGGGGGTGACGGCCGAGAACGCCCGCTACCGGGTGGCCGCCGACCCGGACCGCGGCGGTGCGCTGGTCTCCGTGCTGGACAAGGCGTCCGGCCGCGAGCTGATCCGCGCGGGCCAGGTCGGCAACGAGCTGCGGGTGTACGAGGAGTACCCGCAGCACCCGGACTTCGGCGAGGGCCCCTGGCACCTGGTCCCCAAGGGCCCGGTGACCGGCGCCGGCGAGGCGCCCGCCACCGTCCGCCGTGAACACGGCCCGCTCGGCGAGCGTCTGGTGGTGGCGGGGACGGTCGACGGCATCGGGTACCGGCAGACGGTCACGCTCTGGCACGGCGTCGACCGGGTCGACTGCCGGACCACGGTGGTCGACTACGCCGGCGCCGACCGGCTGCTGCGGCTGCGCTTCCCGGTCGACCTGCCCGGCGCCCTGCCGGTCAGCGAGGTCGCGGACGCGGTGGTCGGCCGAGGCTTCGCGCTGCCCGACGTGGACGCCGCCGAGGCGCCCTGGACGCTGGACAATCCGGCCAACACCTGGTTCGGCCTCGGCTCCACCGCCCGGGTCACGCTGACCGGCCCGGCCGGTGAGCCGCTCGGCGACCGGGCGCTCGGCGTCGCCGAGGTGGTGGCCGCCGACCTGGCCTCGGCCGCCGACGCCCGCGACCTGGTGGTGGCACTTGCCCGGGTCGGCGTGACCGCCACCACCGGCAGCGCCGAACGGGCCCGCTACGGCTGGCTCGACGTCGACTCCAACCTGCCGGACTTCCGGATCGTGCTGGGCGGCCCGGACACCAACGACGCGGCCCGGCAGGTACTGGAGCGGGCCGGCGCCGAGTACGCCGCGGCGCTGGCCGCGCACGGCCGGGTGTGGGTGCCGGCCGAGAAGGCGCTGCACGAGGTCTGGCAGCCGGGCGCCGACCTGCGCGATCTGCGCGCACTGCCCGCGCTGGTGGTCACCGACCCGGCGGCGCTCGCCGAGGACCTCGCCGACGCCGTGGTGCACGCCGTCTGCCCCGGCGCGCTGCCCGCCTCCGAGCGGCTCACCGACCACACCGTCGCCCTGCTGACATACGGCCTGCCCGGCTTCGCGGTCGACCCGACCGGCGCCCTGCACCTGTCCCTGATGCGCTCCTGCACCGGCTGGCCGTCGGGCGTGTGGATCGACCCGCCGCAGCGCACCCTGCCGGACGGCGCCTCCTTCCAACTCCAGCACTGGACACACGAGTTCTCCTACTCGCTGGTGTCCGGGGACGGTGACTGGCGGGCCCTGACGCTGCCCGCCCAGGGCCAGGAGTTCAACCACCCGCTGCTCCCCCGGCTGGCACCGGCCCAGGCCGGACCGCTGCCGGCGGCGCACAGCTGGCTGCGGATCGACCCGGCCCGCGAGGTCCTGCTCGGCACCCTCAAGCCGACCGGCAACCCGATCGCGCACGGCTCGGCGGCGGTCGGCGACCCGGCCGCCGCCGGGGTGACCCTGCGGCTGGTCGAGTCCACCGGCCTCGGCCGCACCGCCCGCCTCGGCGGCTCGCTCCGCCTCACCCGCCCGCACCGGGCGGACCTGCTGGAACGCGCCACCACCGCGCTCGGCCGGCAGATCACGCTGGCCGGCAGCGAGGTGCTCACCGTCACCGCACGGCCGGTCGGGGCGCGCAGCGACGGCCCGCCGCTCGGCCCGACGGCCGAGGCCGCCCAGCCGGTGCACGCCCGGTACTGGCTGCACAACCGCGGCCCCGCGCCGATGGGCTACCTGCCGGTCTCGGTGGGCCTGTCCCCCGGCCTGCTGCGCACCACGGGCGAACCGGTCGAGTTGTCCGCCGTGCTGGCCTCGCACCTGGTGGACGCCGAGGTCGAGGGCACCGCCGAGGTGATCGCCCCGGACGGCTGGCGGGTGAGTACGGGCCGTCGGCCGTACCGGCTGCCGGCCGCCGGGCAGCTGCGGTTCCCGGTGGAACTGACCCCGCCGCCCGGGGCCGAGCCCGGCCTGTACTTCGCCGCCGTCCGGATCGAGTACGCCGGGCAGCAGGTCGAGGACGTCGCCACCATCGCCCTGGGCGAGCTGCCGGCGCTGCTCCCGGTGCCCGGCGAGGTCCCGGAGGACTGGGCCGCCGCGCAGGGCACCAAGGCCGCCGCCGGGCGGGACACCGGGCTCACGGTGACGGTGGCGGAGCAGTCGCTGCGGGTACGGCCGGGCGGCCGGGCGCAGCTCGCCCTGGTGCTGGCCAACCGGACCCGCGGTGAGATCCGCGGCGAGCTGCAGGTGGTCTCGCCCTGGGGGGTGTGGGACACGGTGGGTGAGCCGGTGCGCGGGTTCGCGGTGGCGGCGGGCGCCGGGCGGACCGTCACCTTCGAGCTGGCGGCTCCGCCGGACGCCGAGCCGGGTGCGTACTGGGCGCTCGCCAAGGTGATGTGGTTCGGGCGCTGCCAGTACGCGCCGACCGTCGAGCTGGTGGTGGCCCCGTGAGCCGGCAGCACCACGCGCACCACCACTCCGAGCCGTACGAGCACGCGCACGCGCACGCCCACCCGCACCCGGGGGTGCTCGGTCTGCTGGACGGGCGCCCGCTGGACCGGTCGGAGCTGGACCGGCGGCTCGCCGCGCTACGGGACGGGCCGCGGTCCGCCGCGCTGCCGGTGCCGGGCAGTGCGGAGGACCGGCAGCTGACCCGTTGGGTCGCGCAGGTGCTGCTCACCGAGGCGCTGTGTGCGGCGGAGGCGGCCGAGCGCGGACTGGACTGCACCGAACGGGCCCCGGTCAGGCTGGACCAGCGGGCGGCGGTCGAGCTGGGGTCCATCACGGCGGCGGCGTTCGAGGGCAGTGCGGCGGTCCGTGCGGTCTACCGGGCCGTCACCGCCGACACCGTCGCCGACCCGGTCCGCCGGGCGGCGGCGGACCCCGGGCCGCCGGTCGAGCTCTGGCGGCTGGCCACGCCGGACGGCGAGTTCGAGGCCGCGCCGGAGTCGCTGCCGGCCGAGCTGGCCGCCGCGTTGAGCCGGGCGCCCGAGGGCCGGCCGGTCACGGCGGGCGGCTGGACCGCCACCCTGACGGCCCGCCGGACCGCCCGGCAGCACCCGGCGGACCGGTCCGGCCCACTGCTGGAGTCCGCCCGCCGGACGGCGTTCACGCGGTGGCTCGACCAGGCCAGGGCGGTCCGGCTGACCCTCGTCCCCGGCCTCGAGCACCCCGGCGACCCGGCCCAGCCGGACAACCACCACCGGCACTGAGCGGTCGTGATCGGGGGGGCTGACCCGGCGTCGGAATTCGTGCGTCCACCGGGGGAATTTCACGCGTGTGCGCAGCAGTGGGGCGGGTGTTTCCGGCCCGTCGTCACAGTTGCGCATCGGCCGGGCACCACTACCTTGACCGCGAGTTGACCGGGCCATAGGTTCGCTCCGCTCAGCAGCCATGAGAAATAGGAGCACCCCGGTGGACTGGTACCTGGCAGTACTGAAGAACTACGTCGGATTCAGCGGGCGGGCGCGCCGCCAGGAATTCTGGATGTTCGCCCTCGTCAACATCGCCGTCTCGATCGTGCTGGCGGTCATCGACAACGTCGCGGGCACCGCCGTCCTCGGCGCGATCTACGCGCTCGCCGTGCTCCTCCCCTCGATCGCGGTCGGCATCCGCCGCCTGCACGACACCGGCCGCTCCGGCTGGTGGGTGCTGATCTCCCTGATCCCGTTCATCGGCTCGATCGTCCTGATCGTCTTCTTCGCGACCGAGGGCCAGCCGACCGACAACGAGTACGGCCCGAACCCGAAGCTCGCCCCGGTGCAGGGCTGACCGTTCACCGGGAATTCCCGGGTGCCGCCTCCGGGCCGCACCCGGGAATTCCTTTTGCCCGGTGCGGATGAACTTCACCTGACCCCCCGCCGAACCGGCGTCACCATGGGCACCGGAAGTGGCCTTGAATGACTGTGCGTCAGTTCAGTCCCGGGTAATCGGGAAGTGCGATGTCCCCGGCCTTCGCGAATTGGGCGGCCATCAGGTTGCGCATCGGCCAGCGGTTCATCGACCGCATGGAGGCCGCCCGGAGCCGGATCGCGAGGGCGGAGGACGGCGCGAAGCCGCCGGCGCCGCCGGGCGGCAGTTCCTGGGCCTTCCGGACGTACGGCCGCATGACGGCGTCGTAGCGGCGCAGCGCCCCCTGCGGGTCGGTGCCGGCCCCGGCCAGTTCCCCGGCCAGCACGTACGCACCGACCAGGGCCAGGCTGGTGCCGAGGCCGGTGAGCGGGGTGGCGCAGTACCCGGCGTCGCCGAGCAGCACCACCCGGCCCCGGTGCCAGCTGTCGAGGTGGACCTGTCCCATCGGGTCGAAGGCGAAGTCCTCGGCGGTGCGCATGGCGGCCAGCAGTTCGGGGACCAGCCAGCCGACGCCGGCGAACCGGTCGGCCACCAGCGCCTTCTGGGCGTCGAGGTCGCGGCGGTCGTAGTCGAGCGGCGGCGAGCGGAAGCCCAGGGCGGCCTTGATCTCGCCGGGGTGGCGGCCGGGCCGGGCCGAGGCGACCAGCCCGCCGGGTGCGTTGAACATCCGGAACCAGCCGCCCAGGTCGGTGCCGCTCTGCGCGGTGAACCACGCGTTGTGGACCCCGATCGGGCGGACGGCGCCCGCCTGCGGCCCGAAGGCGAGCGCCCGGACCACCGAGTGCAGGCCGTCCGCGCCGACCACCAGGCCGAAGCGCCGCCGGCCGCCCCGCTCGAAGCCGACGCTCACGCCGTCCTCGTCCTGGTCGAGGGAGGTGATGGTGTCGTCGAAGAGGTACTCGACGTGCGGGCGGGTCGCCTCGTACAGCAGGTGGCCGAGGTCGCCGCGGAGGATCTCGATCTCGGAGATGATCCCCTCGCCGCCGAAGCTGTCCACGCCCACCTGGGCGGTGATTCGGTCGGCCGCGTCGACCAGGACGAATCCGTGCTGCCGGACGGCGAGTTCACGGGCCTGCGGCATCAGCCCCATCCGCTCGATGACGGTGCGGCCCGCGCCGCGCAGGTCGACGGTCTGGCCGCCCGGCCTGGGTGCGGGGGCGCGTTCGACGACCGTGACGGCGAAGCCCGCCCGGTGCAGCCAGTACGCGAGGGCCGGGCCGGCGATGCCGCCGCCGGAGATCAGGATGTCGGTGTGTCCCATGCCTCCGAATGTACGGCGTACGCGTACGCGCCGCAAGCCGAATTTCGCTGATTTACAGGGACGATGGTGCACTAGTGCTCTAGTGCACCGACCCCCTGGTGCACTGGCGCACCCCGGTCGGCGGCCGCCCGCACGGCGTGGCTCTCGGGGATGCCGAGGTCCTCCAGCAGCCGGGCGTACTGCTCGCGGGTGAGCTCGGCGCCGGCCGCGGCCGGCATGCTGCCACCGCCGGGCCCTTCGGCGGGCAGGCCGCGCACGATGTCGGCGCGGACCGCCGGCGGCAGCGCCGGGAGCATCTGCCGCAGGTCCGCCACCCCCGCCTCCGGGGTCCGGGAGGCGTGGAAGTCCGCCAGCACCCCGGCGAGTTCCGACTCCTCGCAGCGGTCGCGCAGCGCGGGCATGGCGACCGTCTCCTCCGCGTGCAGGTGGGCGAGGTAGGCGCTGATCAGCTCGTTCAGCGCCAGGTAGAGCGCGTGCTGCGCCTCCGGCAGGGCCGGGTCGTCCGCCTGCGGCAGGCTGCGGGCCCGCTGGTCGAGTGCGGCGAGCGAGGCGTCCAGCCGAAGGTGCTCGGCCTCGAGGGCGTCGGCGGCCTCCGGGGCGCGCTCGCGCAGCAGGGGGTGGATGAACGCGTCCTCGTGGTCGGCGTGCTCGCGCAGTTCGCGGGTCATCGCCAGGCAGTCGTCCGCCAGGGCGGCGACCCGGCCCGGGCGGGCGGCGTCGGCGCGGCCGAGCTCGACGGCGAGGCCGAAGAGCCGGCGCCGCTGGCCGAGGTGGACGTTGCGGTAGAGGTCGGTCGTGGGCATGGGAGGTCTCCTCGCACTGGATTTCCCGAGGTAGGATGACAACAGACTCACACATCGACAATATGTTGTCAAAGGAGGCGGCGCCGATGGCGGCCGACATGATGGCCCTGCTGGTCGCGGACGTGTTCGAGGCGGCCGGTGCGCTGCGCCGGCTCGGCGAGCGGACCGCCCGGGCGGAGGGGCTCACCCAGGCCCGCTGGCAGGTGCTCAGCGTGGCCTCGGCGACCCCGGTCACCGTGGCCCAGGCCGCCCGCAGGCTCGGCGTCAGCCGGCAGAACATCCAGCGCGTCGCCAACGACCTGGCCGCCTCGGGCCACGCCGTCTTCGCGGCCAACCCCGACCACAAGGGCTCCCCGCTGCTCACCCTGACCCCGCTCGGGCGGCAGGCGCTCGCCCTGGTCACCGCCCGCGCGGCCGCCGCGCACCGGGAACTCCTCACCGGCCTGGAGGAGGACGACCTCGCCCGCACCCGCGCCTTCCTGCGCGGCCTGCTGGCCGAACTCGACCGCCAGGAGGACCCGGACAGCGCCGCCCCCGTACGCTGACCGCGGCGCGGCTGTCGCCGCGGGACGGGCGGTGCCCGCGGGCGCCCGTCCAGGAGCACCGGTGCGGAGCGGAGGATTCGTGGTGAGCAAGTCGGTCGACGGCGGGTCGGCGAACGGCCCGGCGGGCCCGCCCGCAGCAGGCGGCTCCGGGCCGGGGGCCGCCGCCCGGATCGCCGCCGAACTGCGGCGGCGGATCGCGGACGGCGAACTCGCACCGGGCGACCGGGTCCCGTCGACCCGCGAGATCACCCGGCAGTGGGGGGTCGCGATGGCCACCGCCACCAAGGCGCTGACCGAACTGCGGCACCAGGGCCTGGTCCACGCGCTCCCGGGCGTCGGAACCGTGGTGGCGGCCCGCCCCGCGCCGGTACGGCCCGCACCGCCCGCCGCCGCACCGCCCGCCCCCGGACCGCCCGCACGGCGCAGGGCCGTCCCCGAGCAGACGCTCGCCCTCGCCCCGATCGTCACCGCCGCCATCGCCGTCGCCGACGCCGAGGGGCTGGCGGCGGTGTCGATGCGCCGGGTCGCCGCCGAACTGGGCGTGGCCACCATGTCGCTGTACCGGCACGTGGCCGACAAGGACGCCCTGGTCCTGCAGATGCTGGACACGGCCCTGTCCGGCTGGACCTTCCCGGCCGGGCCGCAGGCCGTCTGGCGGGACCGGCTGGAGGCTGCGGCCCGCGCCCTGTGGTCGACCTTCCGCCGCCACCCGTGGCTGGCCCCGGCGATGTCGCTGACCAGGCCTCAGCCGCTGCCCGGCGCCATGCCGTTCAGCGAGTGGGTGCTGGCGACGCTGGCCGGGCAGGGCCTCGACCTGCAGACCGCCTTCACCGCCCACCTGGTGCTGATCAACTACATCCGGGGCACGGCGGTCAACCTGGAGACCGAGGCCGAGGCGCAGGCCGCCACCGGCCTGGACAGCGAGGAGTGGATGGACGCCCACGAGCCGGAACTGCGGGCGGTCTTCACCTCCGGCGGCTTCCCGACCCTGGACCGGCTCGCCACCGAGGGGTACGACTTCGACCTGGACCTGCTGTTCGAGTTCGGCCTGCAGCGCATCCTGGACGGCATCGCCGTCCTGGTCGCCACCGCCCGCCCCTGAGCACGCCGACGGCGGCGCCGCGGACACCGGACAGCGCCCGGCAGCCGCAAGCCGGCAGCCGGAAAACCCGTTGCACCCACCGCACGGTCTTGCCAAGGTACGGGCGTCCCTGCACCACGCCGAGAGGAACCCATGCCGTCACCGTCCGGATTCAGCTACGAAGAGCGCCCCGACGGGACCGTCGTGGTGTGGCACCACGGCAAGGTCGCCGCGAAGCTGCGCGGACCGCGCGCCGCCGAGTTCACCGCCGAGGCCGAATCCGGTGACGCCCAGCTGGTGATGGCCCGGTGGACCGGCCACTACAAGCACGGCAACGAACGCACCGCCAAGCAGCACCCCCGCAACCGCCGCTGAACGCGGCTGAACGCAGCGGCCCGGCCGGCTCAGACCGCCGTCGCCGCGGTGAGGCGCCGGGCGGCGGCGGCCGCGCCGTCGGTGCGGACCGTCGCGGCGACCGCCCGGGCGCGGGCCGCCACCCCGGGCCGCAGCGCCCGGCCGAGCGCGGTGGCCAGCGAGTCGACCGTCGGCGCGCCCGCCGGGTGCGGGATCCCGATGCCGAGCTCCCCGACCCGCCCGGCCCAGTAGTACTGGTCGTACATCTGCGGCAGGACGACCTGCGGCACACCGGCCCGGGCGGCCGCCGTGGTGGTACCCGCTCCCCCGTGGTGGACGACCGCGGCGACCCGCGGGAACAGCAGCTGCTGGTTGATCTCACCGATCGACAGGAAGTCGGCGCCCTCGTCGGCCGGCGCGAGCCCGGCCCAGCCGCGGGAGACGATCGCCCGGCGGCCCAGCGCGCGGGCGGCGCCGAGCATCGTCGCGGCGAGGTCCTGCGGCGCGCGCATGCTGCCGAAGCCGAAGTACAGCGGCGGTTCGCCGCCCTCCAGGAAGGCCGTCACCTCCGCGGGCAGCGGACGCCCGTCGGTGAGCAGCCAGGCACCCGTCTGCACCACCTCCGGCCGCCCGGGGCTCCCGGGCCAGGGCCCGAGGACCGGGTCGGCGGCCAGCCAGGGCCGGTCGGTGAACACGTGGCTCCGGACGTCGGCGACCGGCGCCAGCCCGGCGGCCGCCCGGTGCTCGGCGAGTGCGGCGCCGAAGGTGTCGTCGAGGTGCGCCGCGTTCTCGGCCCAGAGCCGCCGATGGTCGGCGGCCGGCGGTGCCGGGCGCTGGCCCAGTGCGGTCAGCGGCGGCGGCGCGTGGTGCGGGGAGGGCAGCGTGGTCGGGCAGTACCCCGCGTACACGTAGCCGATCCCCAGCTGCTCGGCCACCGACCGGGCCGCGATCTGCAGCGCCCCGCCCGCCACGATGACCTCGCAGCCGTCGGCCGCCGCGGGAAGGGTGGCGAACTGGGCGTCGACGGTGGACCGGGCCAGCCCGCGCAGCTGCTCCGGCGTCGGCCGGGCCGCCGCGGGCCGGGGTCCGGAGGCGGCGGCGGTGCGCAGCTCGGGCCCGATCGCGACGAACGGGATCCCGAGGCCCTCGATCCACTCGCCGAAATCGGGCGGCGCGCACACCCGCACCTGGTGCCCGGTCCTGTGCAGCTCCGACGCCAGCGCGGCCATCGGCTGGACGTCACCTCGGGACCCGATGGTGGACAGCAGGAAACGCATCGGAAGGATCCTCCTCGGCGGAGTGGTGGTGGGGTCGGAGGATGGATTCTGGCCCACCGCGGGGGCCTTGCGGCAAGGCCCCCACCCGGCTATACGTTGAAAGTGGGACGATCCCCGGCGCCGTTCCTCGCGCCCCCGGCCCCCCAACCCACACACGGCCTGAGCGGCTACGGCCCGAGCAGCGAGCCGAGGTCGTACGAGACCGGTTCCACCAGCTGCTCGTAGGTGCAGCTCGCCGGGTCCCGGTCGGGGCGCCAGCGGCGGAACTGGGTGGTGTGGCGGAAGCGGCTGCCCTCCATGTGGTCATAGGCCACCTCGCAGACGCGCTCGGGACGCAGCGGCACCCAGGAGAGGTCCTTCTTCCCGGTCCAGCGGCTCTGGCCGCCGGGCAGCCGGGAGGACGCCTGGGCGCTCTCCTCGGTCCACTCGGCCCAGGGGTGGCCGGTGAACGAGTCCATCCGCAACTCCTGCAGCTCCTCGACGAGTTCGCGACGCCGGGCCATCGGGAACGAGGCGCTGACCCCGACGTGTTGGAGCCGGCCGGTGTCGTCGTACAGGCCGAGCAGCAGCGAACCGACCACCGGGCCGCTCTTGTGCTCGCGGTAGCCGGCCAGCACGCAGTCCGCGGTGCGCTGGTGCTTGACCTTGAACATGGTCCGCTCGCCGGGCCGGTACGGCGCGTCCAGCGGTTTGGCCACCACGCCGTCCAGCCCGGCGCCCTCGTACTGGGTGAACCAGGTGCGGGCGAGCCCGAGGTCGGTGGTGGCGGGCGCGAGGTGCACCGGGGCGGCGACGCCGGCCAGGGCCTCCGCGAGGGCGGCCCGGCGTTCGGCGAGCGGCTGCTGGTCGAAGGCGCGGTCGCCGAGGGCGAGCAGGTCGAAGGCGAGGAAGGAGGCCGGGGTGCGCTCGGCGAGGGTGCGGACCCGGGAGGCGGCGGGGTGGATGCGCTCCAGCAGTTCCTCGAAACGCAGCCGGCCGTCCCGGGCGATCACGATCTCGCCGTCCAGGACGCAGCGCTCCGGCAGCTCCCGCAGGCAGGCCGCGACCACCTCGGGGAAGTAGCGGGTGAGCGGCTTGCCGGTACGGCTGCCGATCTCCACCTCGTCGCCGTCACGGAAGACGATCGCCCGGAAGCCGTCCCACTTGGCCTCGTACTGCATGCCGGGCGGGATCTCGGCCACGGACTTGGCGAGCATCGGCGCGACGGGCGGCATCACGGGTAGCTGCATGCTCCGATGGTGGCGGCCCCGCCCCCCTTCCGCGCGCCGGTACGTCCCCTTCGGCGCGCCCGGCCTACACCGTGTCCGACAATTCCCGCCGGGCGCGCGGCGTCCGGGCACGCGTCTCGCCGCGTTGTCGTCGGTCGCCGATGCTCCGCATGGGCTCTCTCCTCCGCCTTGCGATGCACGCACCCGGACGCCGCGCGCTGATCCGACGCGAATTGTCGGACACGGTCTAGCGTGGACCCATGGCAGGAGCTGTGGAGCTGGAGGTGGACGGCCGGTCGGTGCGGCTCTCCAACCCGGACAAGGTGTACTTCCCCGAGCGCGGCTACACCAAGCTGGACATCGCGCGCTACTACCTGGCGGTGGCGCCCGGGGTGCTGCGCGGGCTGCGCGACCGGCCGACCACGCTGCAGCGTTTCCCGGACGGGGTGACCGGCGAGTTCTTCTACCAGAAGCGCGCGCCCAAGGGCCTGCCGGAGTGGCTGCCGACGGCCCGGATCGCCTTCCCGAGCGGCCGCACCGCGGACGAGATCTGCCCCAACGAGCCCGCCGCCGTGCTCTGGGCGGCCAACCTCGGTTGTCTGACCTTCCACCCCTGGCCGGTGCGCCGCACGGACACCGAGCACCCGGACGAGCTGCGGATCGACCTCGACCCGCAGCCCGGCACCGACTTCCACGACGCGGTGGCAGCCGCCCTCGAACTGCGCGGCCTGCTGGAGGAGTACGGGCTGCGGGGCTGGCCGAAGACCTCCGGCGGGCGCGGCCTGCACGTGTACGTGCCGCTGGAGCCCCGCTGGACCTTCACCGACTGCCGGCACGCGGTGATCGCGCTCGGCCGCGAGCTGGAGCGGCGGATGCCCGGCCGGGTGACCACCGCCTGGTGGAAGGAGGAGCGCGGCGAGCGGATCTTCGTGGACTACAACCAGATGGCCCGGGACCGGACCATCGCCTCGCCGTACTCGCTGCGCCCCCGGCCGGAGGCCACCGCGTCGACCCCGCTGCGCTGGGAGGAGGTGCCTGACGTCACCCCGACCGACTTCGACCTGCGCACGGTGCCCGAGCGGTTCGCCGAACTGGGGGACGTGCACGCGGACATGGAGCAGCACGCGTTCTCGCTGGACCCGGTGCTGGAGCTGTACCACCGGCAGGACCTCGGCGACCTGCCGTACCCGCCGGACCACCCGAAGATGCCGGGCGAGCCCGCCCGGGTGCAGCCGAGCCGGGCCAGGAAGACCGGCTGATCCCCTGGCCCGGCCCGCCGGCCGCGCTGCCCGGTCCTCCGTCAGCCCAGGCGGTGGCGCGGTGCGGCGCCGGTGGGCCGGGCCGCACCGGGCGCCCGGCGGCCGCGGTGGCGGGGGCGGCTGCCGGGGGCGGGCGCCAGGGCGGTTACGGCGGCGGCCAGGGCGAGCGGAGCCAGCAGCAGGACCATGACGAGATTCATCGGTACTCCTCCTCTGTTCGCGTGTCCGTGCCCCCTCGCCTGCCCCCGCCCGCCGCCGGTATCCACCCGCCGCCGATATCCACCCGGGCCCCGCTCGGCCGGGCCGGGGGGTGGGCCCTGCCAGAATCGGGGGCGGACGGATCGATCGGAGGGGAAGCGGTGGAAGCGGCCGGACGGCACCCGGTGGTGGACGGCCCGGACCCCGGGGACGCCCGGCGGCTGGTCCGGCGGTTCGGGCCGGCGGCCCTGGCCTGGTACCGGGAGGTGCCGGACCTGATGGCCGGGCTGGCTGAGCGCTGGGACCTGGAGGTGCTGGCCGCGGGCGGCGGCGGCACGGCGCTGCTGTACCGCTGCGCGCGGGGCCCGGACGGCGCCCCGGTGTGGCTGAAGCTGACGCCGGATCCGCTGATCGCCCGCCAGGAGGCGCTGGCCCTGACAGCCTGGGCCGCGGTGCCGTCGGTGGTCGGGCTGCTGGCGTACGAGCCGGCGGCCGGGGCGCTGCTGCTGGCCGGGGTCGAGCCGGGGTCGACCCTGCGCGGGCGCCCGTGGCGGACCGCCGAGGTGGGGCCGCTGCTCGCCGCCCTGCGGGCACCGGTCGGGCTGCCGCCGGGACTGCCGCGGCTGGCCGAGCGGACGGAGCTGGTGTTCGACCTGGCGCTGCGCCGGGACGTGGCGGTGCCGGAGCGCTGCCGCGGCGCCGCCCGGGAGCTGGCCGACGGCGGCCCGGTGGCGCTGGTCCACGGCGACCTGCACCCCGCCAATGTGCTGGATGGCCCGGACGGCCCGGTCGCGATCGATCCCCGCCCGTGTCTGGGTGATCCCGACTTCGACCTGGTCGACTGGGCGGTGGCGGGGGTCGGCGGCCCGGCGGAGCTGACGGCCCGGATCGAGGAGCTGGCCGCGCTGGTGCCCGGGGCCGACGGCGAACGGGTGCTCGCCTGGTGCCGTGCGCTGTCGCCGCTGTTGCTGGCTCCGGGCCGGGACGACCCGCTGGCCCGGTACCTGCGCCCGGTCTGACCGGGTTCCCGGCGTCAGCACCGGAGGCGGGTGTCGCGTGGGTGCGCCGCGCGGCCCGGCGGCGCGCCGGGGGCGATCCGCCGGGCCGGGCTGGTCGGGCGCCCTATCGTGGACGGGTCGACCCCGCGCGGCGCCGGTGCCCGAGCCGCCCGCACGCGACGGCCCGCCCCCGTTCCCGTGTCCGACCAGGGAGTCCGCCCGTGAGCACAGCCGCCGACGCCGCCGACCTGGAGCTGGTCGAGGCCGCGGAGGCGGTGGTCTCCCGTTACGCCTCCGGCGACCGGCACACGGTGGCCGCCGCCGCCCGGGCCGCCGACGGACGGATCGTCACGGGGATGAACGTGTACCACTTCACCGGCGGTCCGTGTGCCGAGCTGACCGTGATCGGCGCGGCCGCGGGGCAGGGTGCCGACGACCTGGTCACGATGGTCGCGGTCGCCGACGGTGAACGCGGGGTGATCCCGCCGTGCGGCCGCTGCCGGCAGGTGCTGGCCGACTGCTTCCCCGACATCCGGGTGATCGTGGGCGCGCCGGGCGGGCCCCGCTCGGTCGGGATCGCCGAGCTGCTGCCGGCGCCGTACGACTGGGCGGCCGCGCGCGAGTAGCGGGGGTACCGCCGGGCGCCGCCGGGTGCCGCGGACGGGCGGCGGCACCGGCGGCGCCGGGGGGCAGGGGGGCGGTCAGCCGTGCCGGATCTCCTCCAGGCGGGTGCGCATCAGGTCGGTGGTGCGGGTGAACCAGTCCGCCAGGACGGCGATCTCATCCGGGGTGTAGTCGGCGAACAGTGCGTGCAGCCGCTCGTAGAACGGCTGGTAGAGCTCCATCACGCGGAGGTTGGCGGTCTCGTCGGGGACGATCCGTACCCGGCGGCGGTCCGCCGGATCGGCCTGCCGGTGGGCGTACCCGGCCCGTTCCAGCCGGTTGACGACGCCGGTGACGGCGCCGGTGGTCAGCCCGGCGCGAGCGGCGAGTTCGCCGGCGGTGACGGGCTGTTCGCCCGCGCCGATCACATGGCCGAGGCAGGTGAGGTCGGTGCTGCTCAGCCCGAGCCGCTGGGCCATGTCCTGCTGCCCGATGTGGCTGAGTGCGATCAGCTGGTCCATGCCCGCGAGTGCCTGTGCGGCCGTCGCCGCCGGACGGGGCTTGCCCTGCATGCAGATTCCTCTTAGTCTCTAAGATACTTAGCTCGTGAGATAAACGGTCTCTCCAGCCTACGTGCCATGCCCCCACATCCCCCGGAGGAAGCGATGAGTGCCCTGCACGGCAACCACGACATGGGCCACACCGTCGCCGGGTGGACCGGCACGGCGGTCGCGCTCACCGGTTCCACGGTGGCCGGGGTGGCACTGTGCGCCGGGTCGGCGGCGGGCCTGTGGCTCGGGGGCGCGCTGGTCGTCCTGGCCGCCGTCGCCACCTGGGTCCTGCACCTGGCCGGCTGGGGCAAGCCCAGCGGTCCGCGCCCGGAGCAGCAGTGGCCGTGGCGGGTGCGCGACACCATGACCGCCCACGGCGACTGCCTCGGCTGCCGCCTGGCCGGCCGGGGCCGCCGCACCGCGGCAGCCGCGGGCGCCACGTCCCCCGCGCGCCCGACCGCGGAGCGTCCGGTCACGGCCGGCCGGCCGTGACGCCGTAGCCGCAGCCGTACGCCTGCGCGCGCCACGCGGCAGGCCGGGGCTCAGGCGGTCAAGACACAGCAGGTCAGGGCAGAGCCGGTCAGGGCGCCGTGGCGGCGATGGTGGCGACGGCCCGCTCGATCTGGTCCTCCGTCAGGTCGCCGCGGGCCGTCAGCCGCAGCCGGGAGACGCCGTCCGGCACCGACGGCGGGCGGAAGCAGCCGACCGCGATCCCGGCCGTACGGCAGTCCGCCGCCCACTGCACCGCCGCCTCGGGTCCGGGTGCCCGGACCGAGACCACGGCCGCGTCCGGGGTGCTGGCCTGCAGTCCCGCCGCCGCGAGCCGGGCGGCGAGGGTGCGGGCCACCTCCCGGGCGCGCGCCGCACGGTGCGGCTCGGCGCGCAGCAGGCGCAGTGCGCCGAGTGCGGCGCCGACCGCGGCCGGGGCCAGACCGGTGTCGAAGATGAAGGTGCGGGCGGTCTCGGTCAGGTGCCGGATCACCCGGCGCGGGCCGAGCACCGCGCCGCCCTGCGAGCCCAGCGACTTGGACAGCGTGACGGTGGCCACCACGTCCGGCTCGCCCGCCAGACCGGCGGCGGCGAGCGCGCCCCGGCCGCCCTCGCCGAGCACCCCGAGGCCGTGCGCGTCGTCGACCAGCAGCGCGGCGCCGCCGTCGCGGGCGGCGGCGGCCAGGCGCGGCAGCGGCGCCGCGTTGCCGTCGACCGAGAACACCGAGTCGCTGACCACCAGGGCGCGCCGCTGCGACCGGGCCGCCAGCACCTCGCGCACCGCCGCCGGGTCGGCGTGCGGGGCGCGGTGCACGTCGGCGCGGGCCAGCCGGCAGCCGTCGATCAGCGAGGCGTGGTTGTAGGCGTCGGAGACGATCAGGGTGTCCGGGTCGGTCAGGGCGGTCAGCGCCGCCAGGTTGGCCGCGTACCCGGAGGAGAAGACCAGCGCGGCCTCGAACCCGCAGAACGCGGCCAGTTCGTCCTCCAGCTCGGTGTGCAGCGCCGTGGTGCCGGTGACCAGCCGGGAGCCGGTGGCGCCGCCGCCCCAGCGCAGTGCGGCCTCGGCGGCGGCGCCGGTCACGGCGGGGTGGCGGACCAGGCCCAGGTAGTCGTTGCCCGCCAGGTCGAGCACCGGGTCCTCGGCGGGGCGGCTGCGCAGGGTCCGGGTCAGTCCGGCGCCCGCGCGCAGCTCGGCGGCCTCGTCGAGCCAGTCGAACACGGCGGCGGGGGCGAGGGAGGCCTGCGGCACGGTGGGGTGGACCATGGTCGCACTCTGTCATCCGGGGCCCGCCGCGGGCAATGTGCGCCGGGGCACACCGCGGGCCCGGCGGGCGGCATAGACTCCGACGATCACCCGGAGGGGAGGCGCAGTTGGAGGACGGCCGCCTGACCGTGCAGGACGTGCTCGACCTGGACCCGATGGTGACCTGGGGCGCCGAGGTGGCGGCCTGCCCGGGCCGGCTGGACCGGCCGGTGCGCTGGCTGCACGTGGCGGAGGCGACCGATGTCGCGGTGATGCTCTCCGGCGGCGAGATGGTGCTGACCACGGGTGTGCTGCTGGCCGGCGACGAGCGCCGGCAGGTGGAGTACGTGGAGGCGATGCAGCGCGCCGAGGCCGCGGCCGTGGTGCTGGGGCTGGGCCGGGGCTTCCGGACCACGCCGGAGGCGATGCGCCGGGCCGCCGAGCGCTGCCGGGTCCCGCTGATCGTGCTGCACCGCCCGGCGCCGTTCACCCGGCTGACCGAGGAGGTGCACGCCCGGCTGCTGCACGGCCGGTTCGCCGCGCTGGACCTCTCCGACCGGATGAGCAGCGCCCTCACCGCGCTCAACCTCTCCGGCGTCCCGCTGCAGCGTCTGCTGGACGAGATCTCCGCGTACGGCGGCGGCCCCGCGGTGGTGGTCAACCTGGCCCGCCGGGTACTCGCCTGCGCCGGGCCGCGCACCGCGCTCGGCGACCTGCTGCGCGACTGGGACCTGGTGTCCCGGCAGGTCGCCGCGATGGCCGGGAACTCACCGGTGACGCTCGGCCCGGACGGCTGGATCGTGGCCCGGCTGGAGGCCCGCGGCCGCCAGTGGGGCCAGCTGGTGCTGTTCGGCCACCCCGGCACCGCGCAGACCGCCCGGGTGATCGGCACCCGCGCCGCCGAGGCGCTGGCCCTGCACCACCTGCTCGGCGAGCGCGGCCGGGGCTGGGAGGAGCAGGCCGCGGAGGTGCTGCTGGCCGACCTCGCGGCCGGCACCGCCCGCCCGGAGGACCTGCTCCCCCGGATCCGCGCCGCCGGGCTGCCGGCCGGCCGGCGGACCTTCGTCCCGCTGGTGCTGCGCCCGCACGGGCGCGTCCCGGGTCTGCGGGACCTGGTCGAGCGGCAGCTCGCCGACGACGGCACGGCCGCGCTGGCGGCCTGGATCCGGCCGGACACCCTGGCCGTCCTGCTGAGCCTGCCCCCGGGCCGCGACCCCGAGCAGGAGGTCCGCCGGCTGGCGGTCCGGCTGCACGAACGGCTGGCCGCACTCGGCGCGCGGGCGGCGGCCGGTGCCGGTTTCGGCTGCGCCGTGCTGGACGAGCTGAGCCGCTCGTTCGTGGAGGCGGTGCACGTCGCGGACGCCGCCCTGGCCGGGCCGCCGGCCGGGCCGGTGGCGTGGCTGCGGGACGTACGGCTGCGCGGGCTGGTCCGGCTGCTGCGCGACGACCCGCAGCTGCAGTCCTTCATCGTGCGTGAGCTCGGGCCGCTGCTCGGCCGCCCCGACCTGCTGGAGCTGCTGCGCGGCTACCTCAGCACCGGCCGCAACAAGTCCCTGACGGCTCAGCACCAGCACATCAGCCGTCCGGCGCTCTACCGGCGGCTGCAGGGCATCGAGGAGCTGCTCGGCACCGACCTCGACGACCTGGAGCAGCTCACCTCGCTGTACGTCGCACTGCTCGCACACGACGCCCAGCGGGATGCCCGGCAGGACGCCGGGCCGGACACCCCTCGGTGAGCGGGCACCGACGCTGACCCAAAAGGTCACTCCATGTTTTGATCACATTACTTTCCGTCAAAGGATCTGCTCGTCCGACCCCATGACGACGGCTTCCCCTCCCCGGAGAGAACGTGAACGGTTACCTGGCGCACATCAGACGCCCTTCCCCGCGGCGCTCGCTCGTCGCCGCCGCCGCGGGCCTGGCGCTCGCAACCAGCGGCACGGGAATGACGCCGGCCCTGGCGCAGGGTGTCCCCGCCGACGCCCGCCCGGCGTCCGCCCCCTCGCCACGGGCGCTGCGCGCCCCCTGCCCGCCCGTCCCGCTCTGGGCGAACACGGGAGGGGCGAGCCACACACTCATCGAGTACGACACGGCGGGCACCGTCCTGTTCAGTGCGCCACTGGTCCGCGACTACGGTGACATCGCCTTCGGCCCGGACGGCTCGAAGCTCTACGGCGTCAACTTCCCCGGCGCGGCGACCGTGTACACCATCGACCCCGCGACCGGCGCGGAGACCGCGAGCGTCGCGGTGACCGGCCCGCTCGCCGCCCTGGGGGCCACACCGGCCGTCAACGGCCTGACCGCCGCCGCGGACGGCAGGCTGATCGTCGGATCGTTCATCACCAACCAGATCTTCCTGGTCGACCCGGCCACCGGCGTGAGCACCGTCGCCCCTTACGCGTTCCCCGCCGGGTTCGTCTCCGCGGGCGACTTCCTCACCCTCGCCGACGGCGACCTCCTCGCGTTCGGCGCTCCGGCCGGCGGCATCTCCTCGCCCTCGCCGGTGTTCCGGATCCACCCGGACAACACCGTCACGCAGATCGGCACCGTCCCCCAGACCTTCGGCGGCGCCCAGTCGGGCGGCAGCGTGTACGCGTTCGCCTCGGACGGGACGATCAACCGGCTGACCAGCGTCCCGACCGCCGCGTCGACCGACCCGCTGCCCGTGACGCCGGTCGTCGCCACCGGGGCCGGCTTCTACGGCGCCACCGCCGCGCAGGACTCCGGCAGCTGCGCCGCGCCCACCTACACGATCGCCAAGGGTGCCGTCCCGGCCGGACCGGTCGACGAGGGCGCCACGGTCACGTACACCGTGACCGTGGCGAACACCGGGACCGTCGCGGCCAACGCCGACTTCACCGACGACCTGAGCGCCGTCCTGGACGACGCCACCCTGGTGCCCGGCTCGGTCACCGTGACCACCGGCGCCGCCTCGGTGACCGGCAACACCCTCACCTACACCGGCCTCCTCGGCCCGGGCGGCACCGCGACCGTCAGCTACCGGGTCACGGTGAACACCCCCGACACCGGCGACCGTGCGCTGCGGAACTCGGCCACCCCGACCGGCCAGGGCGGCAGCTGCGCCACCGAGGGCGGCTGCACCACCACCGTCACCGTCAACCGCCCGCCCACCCGCGGTCTCACCGTGGTGAAGTCCGCCACCGAGCAGGACTTCACCGCGCCCGGACAGGTCCTGCACTACCAGTACGTGGTGACCAACACCGGTTCCGAGCCGCTGACCGGCGTCGCGGTCTCCGACCAGGGCCCCGGTACTCCCCAGGTGACCTGCCCCGTCTCCGTCCTCGCGCCGGGCGGATCCACCACCTGCACCGCCACCTACACCACCACCGCCCTGGACGTGCGCAACGCGAAGGTCGTGGACACCGCGACCGCGACCGGCAGGACCCCGGGCGGCAGCACCGTGACCGGGACCAGCAACCAGGTCACCGTCCCCTACAGCGGTCTGACGATCGTCAAGGACGCGCAGGAGACCGCGTTCTCCGGGGCCGGCCAGACCGTCCACTACACCTTCACGGTCACCAACACCGGGACCGTCCCCGTCACCGGCATCCAGGTCGCCGACCACGGCCCGGGCACCCCCCGGGTGACCTGCCCGGTCACCACCCTGGAACCGGGCGGATCCACCACCTGCACCGCCACCTACACCACCACCGCCGCCGACGTGAAGGCCGGACGGATCACCGACCGGGCCGACGTCACCGGCACCTCCGCCGGCGGCAGTACGGTGACCGCGACCAGCAACATCGTGACCGTTCCGGCGTGCAAGCCCTGCGAGGACCACGACCACGGCCACGGTCACGACGACGACTGCGACGATCACGACCGGCCCGGCGGCCACGACGGCTCCCCGTGGACCCCCGGCCACGGCAGCGAGCAGGCCTCCGTCCGGCCGGCCGGCTGGACGGCCGGCACCAGCAGCGACTCCGCCCGGCCCGCCGACGGCCGCCACGGCGCCCTCGCCGCCACCGGCGCCGACACCACCACCCCCGCGCTCGGGGCCGGCGCCCTGCTGACCCGCCGCCACCGGACCCGGCGGGCCGGCGGCCGCTGAGCCTCCCTGCCACACCACCAGCGGGTCTGCCGTCCGGCCGGACGGCAGACCCGCTGCCGTGTGCCCGCCGGTGCCGGGCTCAGGGTCTGACGGCCGGTCCGTCCGCGACCGCGACGGGCGGGCTGCCCTCGGAGGTCCACCACGCCCGCGGGTCCTCGCACGAACCGACCGTCAGCCGCTCGCCGTACCCGTTGTCGAGCAGGCAGCCGCCGCGCTGCGCGACGATCCGGAACGGGGCGTCCGCGGCGGCCGGGCCGGTCCGGGCCGGGTCCCCGGCGAAGGTCCACAGCTGGGCCGGGTCCTCCTGCGGGCCCGCGGACCGGCCGTGCTGCAGGTAGACCGAGTCGTCGGGGTCGGTGGTGAGCAGCAGCGGTCCGGCGTCATCGACGGGCGCCAGCAAGGTCCGCAGAACCAGCTCGCCGGTGCCGGACGGGAGGACCAGCCACTCCTGGTCCGCCTCGGCGTCCGGAGGCATGCCGACCACGGCCGCACCGTCCGCCGCCCGGGACTCCCCCACGCCGAACGCGTGCATCCGCAGCCCGGACTGCCGGGCCGTCAGCACGGCCGGCCCGCTCATCGGCCCGCTCAACGGCCCGCTGCCCGCCACGGTGTCGGCGTGCGGCGGCACGGCGGCGGGCGCCCGGGTCACCCCGTCCGGCCGGGTGGCCGGGGCACCCGCGGCGGCCGCCGCGGAGTCGGCCTGCGAGGGGTCGGCCTCACCGACCGGCAGCAGCGCGGCGAGGGCGGCGAACACGGCCGTGGCCGTGGCGGCGGTGAGCACCGGTCTGTGGTTCACGTTCGGTTCCCCTGCGAGGTGTTCGGGACGGCCGCGGATCCGTCCCCCGTCCCGCCCGGTCCGGCCCGGATCAGGCACGGGACGGGCTCGGGCACCGGCCGGGGTCGGGCAGCGGCCGAGGGCAGGGGTCGGGCAGGCCAGACGCTAGCCGAGCGGCCGCGCCGCCGGGCCCGGTCGACACCGACGAGTGAACGCCGGTACCGCCGTTCGGCCCAGCGCACGGGAGCGGACCACCCGGACGAGTGGGTGGGAGCGCTCCCGCAACGGACTCGCACTCGCGGAGCATCTCACCCGTGCCCCCTCCCCGCTCACTGAGCGCCCCCGCGCCGCCGAACGGTCCGCCGCGGCCTCAGGCCGAGTCGCGGACCACCAGTTCGGTCGCCAGCACCACCTGCCGGTGGGCCCGGCCGGGCGAGCCGATCTCCTCCAGCAGCAGCCGGGCCATGGTCCGGCCCATCTCCTCGATCGGCTGCCGGACGCTGGTCATCGGCGGTTCGGTGTGCCGGGCCACCACCGAGTCGTCGAACCCGATCACCGCCACGTCCTGCGGCACCCGCCGGCCGGCCGCCCGCAGCACCTGCATCGCCCCGGCCGCCATCAGGTCCGAGGCGCAGAACACCGCGTCCAGCCCGGGGCTGCGCTCCAGCAGTTCCCGCATCGCGAGCCGGCCGCCCTCCTCGGTGAAGTCGCCGAGCCCGACCAGGTCCTCCCGGTACGGTCGGCCGGCCTCCTCCAGGGCCTGCCGGTAGCCGCCGAGCCGGGCCCTGGCGCCCTCCATGTCCAGCGGTCCGGTGATGGTCGCGATGGCGTCGCAGCCGCGCCGCAGCAGGTGCCGCACGGCCATCCGGGCACCGCCCGCGTTGTCCGCGATCACATAGCCGAGCGGCTCCGCGTCACCGCGCCGGCCGGCCAGCACGGACGGGATCTCCAGGCTCTCCAGCAGCGCCGGCAGCGGATCGTCCCGGTGCACCGAGACCAGCAGCACGCCGTCCACCCGCTGCGCGGTCAGGTACGCCGCCAGCCGCTCGCGCTCGCGCTGGTTGCGGACCAGGATCAGCAGCAACTGCATCTCGGTCTCGGCGAGTTCGGCCGACACTCCGCTGATGATGTCGGAGAAGTACGGCTCCGAGAACAGCCGGGTCTCCGCCTCGGGCACGACCAGCGCGATCGAGTCGGTCCGCGAGGTGACCAGGGTCCGGGCGGCCCGGTTGGGCACGTAGCCGAGTTCGGCGATGGCGGCCAGCACGGCCTCCTTGGCCTTCTCGCTGACCCGCGGCGAGCCGTTGACCACCCGGGAGACCGTCCCGCGGCCCACCCCGGCCAGCGCGGCCACCTCCTCGAGGGTCGGGCGCGCCGCCCCCCGGGCCGCGCCGCCGGCCGCGCCGCCGGCCTGCCCGCCCACCATCCGTGCCATCGTGCCGCCTCTCCGTTCACCCGGCCGGGCTCCACTCGCGCCCGGCCACCACCCCATCGTCCCCGCGCGCCGCCGCCGGACACCAACCGGGTCGGCCTCCGCCCGCCGCCCGGGCCGCCCGGGGCGGCCGTCGGAAACAGATCCGACACACAGGCTTGACACCCGGCACCGGGACGCAGCAACCTTCCCACAGGCCGAGTGGGAGCGCTCCCACGCGGCCCCGGCGAGCGTACACCGGGGCCGGGCCCGCCCCACCGCACCTCCCCGTACCTCCCGTTCGACAGCACCAGGCACCCATCCGCCACCCGTCCGCGCAGGTCGGCCCGCCCGGCCGCCGCGTGCCGCACCCCGCGAGGCCCGTCCACGGACGCCCTCGGAACGCCCACGGAACGTCCTCGGAACAAGGAGACGCACATGCGCACCACCTCCCGTCCCCGCAGAGCCACCGCCCCGGCCGCCGCGGCGCTGCTCTGCTCCGCCCTGCTGCTGACCGCCTGCAGCAGCGGCGGCCCGCAGCCCGCCGGATCGGCGGGCCCGGGGTCCGCGCAGGTCACGCTGACCGTCGGCGACTTCGGCACCTTCGGGTACAAGGAGGCCGGCCTGTACGACGAGTACATGGCCGCGCACCCGAACATCACCATCAAGTACGAGACCGTCCAGGACGGCCAGAAGTACTGGGACGCGCTGACCACCCACCTGGCCTCCGGCAGCGGGCTCTCCGACATCCAGGCGGTCGAGGTCGGCTACATCGCCCAGGCGGCCGGCACCCTCGGCGACAAGTTCACCGACCTGTCGAAGGCGGACGGGGTGAAGGCGGACGCCTGGCTGCCCTGGAAGTCGAAGCAGGCGACCACCGCCAAGGGCGCCCTGATCGGACTCGGCACCGACATCGGCCCGATGGCGGTCTGCTACCGCAAGGACCTGTTCGAGCAGGCCGGCCTGCCGTCCGACCGCGAGGCGGTGGGCAGGCTCTGGGCGGGCGACTGGAGCAAGTTCGTCGACGCCGGCAAGCAGTACCAGGCCAACGCCCCGGCCGGGACCTACTTCACCGACTCGGCCAGCGGGCTGTTCAACGCGGCGCTGTCCGCCGAGGCGCAGCAGTACTCGGACGCCTCGGGGAAGCTGGTCTACCGGGACAGCCCCGGGGTGAAGAAGGCCTGGGACATCGCGGTCAGCGCCTCCCAGGCGAAGATCAGCGCCGGGCTCCGCCAGTTCCAGGACAACTGGAACAGCGCCTTCACCAACGCCCGGTTCGCGACCGTGGTCTGCCCGTCCTGGATGACCGGCATCATCAGCAAGTACTCCGGCGACAGCGGCAAGGGCAAGTGGGACATCGCCCAGGCGCCGGTCGCCTCCAACTGGGGCGGCGCCTTCCTGACGGTGCCCAAGGCCGGCAAGCACACCGCCGAGGCCGCCGCGCTGGCCGCCTGGCTGACCGCGCCCGAGCAGCAGGCCAAGGTGTTCACCAAGGTCGGCAACCTGCCCTCGACCACGGCGGGTCTGCAGCTGCCTGCGGTGCAGGACGCCCGGCTGGACTACTTCGGGTCCACCCCGACCGGCCAGATCTTCGCGACCACCGCCGGGAGCATCAAGCCCGCGCCGATCGGCGAGCAGGACGGCACGGTCAAGACGATCATCACCGACAACGGGATCCTCGACATCGAGCAGCACGGCACCGACCCCGCCAAGGCCTGGCAGACCGTCACCGAGCTGATCGACGACAAGGTCAACGGCTGACGTCTCCCGCCGCGCGCCGCGCGCCGCCCGCCGCCCGCCGCCCGCGGGCCCGGTCGCCCCGCTCCGGGCGGCCGGGCCCGGCGCCCCGCCCTGCGCACCCGAACGCCTCCGGTCCGCACGCCCCAGCCCGCACGCCTCCGCCCCGTCGGAGGCAGCCACCCCGAGAAGGACTCCCCGTGGCCTCCACCCTCCGCGCCCCCGCCGAGGACAGCCCGCCCCCGCCGGAGCCGCCCGGCCCCGTCGCTGCGGCCGGGCGCCCCGCCTGGCGCTCCCGGCTGCACCGCTTCGACCTCAAGGCCTCGCCGTACGTCTTCATCGCGCCGTTCTTCCTGTGTTTCGCGGTGTTCGGCCTCTTCCCGCTGGTCTGGACCGGATGGCTCTCGCTGCACCGGGTCGACCTGCTCACCCCGGACGTCGCCGAGTGGCGCGGGTTCGGCAACTACACCCGGCTGTGGGCCACCGACCAGTTCTGGAACGCGCTGCGCAACACCGTCACCATCGGTGTGCTCTCGACCGTGCCGCAGCTGCTGATGGCGCTGGGCCTCGCCCACCTGCTCAACTACCGGCTGCGCGGCCGCGGTTTCCTGCGGGTCGCGGTGCTGGCGCCGTACGCCACCTCGATCGCCGCCGCGACGCTGGTCTTCGTCCAGTTGTTCAACCCCGACTACGGGCTGGTGAACTGGTGCCTGTCGGGGCTCGGGCTGGCGCACACCGACTGGTACGCCGGCACCTGGCCCTCGCAGATCGCCATCGCGACCATCGTCACCTGGCGCTGGACCGGCTACAACGCGCTGATCTACCTGGCCGCGATGCAGGCCGTCCCGAAGGACCTGTACGAGGCCGCCGCGCTGGACGGCGCCTCCCGCTGGCAGCAGTTCACCCGGATCACCGTGCCGTCGATCCGGCCGACCATCCTGTTCACCGTCGTGGTCTCCACCATCGGCGCCACCCAGCTGTTCGGTGAGCCGCTGCTGTTCGGCGGCGGGGTCGGGGTCAGCGGCGGCTCCGCCCACCAGTTCCAGACCCTCGGCCTGTACATGTACGAACTCGGCTGGCCGAGCCGCCAGTTGGGCCGCGCCTCGGCGGTCGCCTGGACGATGCTGCTGCTCCTGCTGCTGATCGGCGCCGTCCGGTACCTGGTCGCCCGCCGCCACCGCCTCGAACCGAAGAAGGGCTGACCATGGCCGCCACCACCGCCCCCGGCGCGCTGCGGCGCCGTCTGCGCCCCGGCGCCGGCGCCCAGGACAAGGCCGGTCCGGTCACCTACCTGGTGCTCGGCCTCGCCGCGGTCGTCTCGCTGTTCCCGCTGTACTGGACCTTCGTCGCGGCCACCTCCACCGGCGACCGGGTCGCCCAGTCGCCGCCGCCGCTGGTGCCGGGCGGCGAGCTGTGGAACAACGTCCGCACCGTCTGGGACCAGGCCGACATGGGCACCGCACTGCTCAACTCGACCGTGGTGGCGGGCTGCGTCGCGCTGTCCACGGTGCTGTTCGCCACCCTGGCCGGGTTCGCCTTCGCCAAGCTGGCGTTCCGCGGCCGGGGCGCGCTGCTCTCGCTGGTGGTCGCCACCATGACGATCCCGCCGCAGCTCGGCGTCATCCCGCTGTACCGGATCGTCACCGGCCTCGGCTGGGGCAACCACCTCCAGGCGGTGGTGCTGCCGTCGCTGGTGGCCGCGTTCGGGGTGTTCTTCATGCGGCAGTTCCTCGCCGAGGCGGTCCCGACCGAGCTGATCGAGGCCGCCCGGGTGGACGGGGCGCACAGCCTGCGGATCGTGTGGCACGTGGTCCTGCCGATCGCCCGCCCCGCGATGGCCGTCCTCGGCATGCTGGTCTTCGTGCAGTCCTGGAACGACTTCTTCTGGCCCTTCGTGGTCCTCACCCAGCAGAACCCGACCGTGCAGGTGACCCTGGCCGGCATCGGCGGCGGCAGCGCGTACGAGATCAACCAGGCCGTCATCATGACCGGCGCCCTGGTCGGCACCCTTCCGCTGCTGCTGGTCTTCGCCGTGCTGGGTAGGCACATCGTCGGCGGGATCACCGCCGGCGCGGTCAAGAGCTGACCCCACGCACCACCGCACCCCACAGAGGAGCCCACCGCATGACCGTCAACAGCCGACGCTTCCCCCCGGGTTTCGTCTGGGGCGCCGCGACCGCCGCGTACCAGGTCGAGGGCGCCGCCGCCGAGGGCGGCCGGACCCCCTCGATCTGGGACACCTTCAGCCACACCCCGGGCCGGACCGTCAACGGCGACACCGGCGACCGTGCCGTCGACCACCTGCACCGCTTCCGCGAGGACGTCCGGCTGATGGCCCGCCTCGGCCTCACCTCGTACCGCTTCTCGCTGTCCTGGCCGCGGATCCAGCCCACCGGCCGCGGCCCCGCCCTCGAGCGCGGCCTGGACTTCTACCGGGAGCTCGCCGACGAACTGCTCACCCACGGCATCACCCCCGCCGCCACCCTCTACCACTGGGACCTGCCGCAGCACCTGGAGGACCGCGGCGGCTGGCCGGTCCGCGACACCGCGTACCGCTTCGCCGAGTACGCCGCCTTGGCCGCAGAGGCGCTCGGCGACCGGGTGCCGACCTGGATCACCCTGAACGAGCCCTGGTGCAGCGCCTTCCTCGGCTACGGCTCCGGGGTGCACGCGCCCGGCCGGACCGACCCGGTCGACGCGCTGCGCGCCGCCCACCACCTCAACCTCGGGCACGGCCTCGCCGTCGACGCGCTGCGCGGCGCGCTGCCCGCCGCCGCCCGGATCGCCGTCTCGCTCAACCTGCACGCGGTGCGTCCGCTCGAGCCCCGGCCCGAGGACCTGGACGCGGCGCGCCGGATCGACGCGGTCGGCAACCGGATCTTCACCGGCCCGATGCTGCACGGCGGCTACCCCGAGGACCTGCTCGCCGACACCGCGCACCTGACCGACTGGGAGTTCCTCCGGGACGGCGACCCCGCCCGGATCGCCCGGCCGATCGACCTGCTCGGGCTGAACTACTACACCCCGACCGTGGTGTCGGCGGCGCCGCACACCGGCGGGTCCGCCCGGCACGACGGACACGGCGTCAGCGAGCACTCGCCCTGGCCGGGCGCCGACCGGGTCGCCTTCCACGCCGCGCCGGGCGAGGTCACCGCGATGGGGTGGCCGGTCGAGCCGGGCGCGCTGTCCGAGCTGCTGCTGGCGCTGCACCGCGAGCACGGTCTGCCGCTGCTGGTCACCGAGAACGGCGCCGCCTACGAGGACGTGGTCGGCCCGGACGGCACCGTCCAGGACCCCGAGCGGATCGCGTACCTGCGCGGGCACCTGGCGGCGGTCGCCGACGCCGTCGAGGGCGGTGCCGATGTCCGCGGCTACTACCTCTGGTCGCTGCTGGACAACTTCGAATGGTCGTACGGCTACGGGAAGCGGTTCGGGATCGTCCACGTCGACTACCCGACGCTGGCGCGCACCCCGAAGGCGAGCGCGCACTGGTACGCCGAGGCGATCCGGCGCGGCGGTCCGCACTGACCGTGACCGGCGCGGGCCGGGCCGACCGCCCGCCCCGCGCGGCCGGGTGACGGACCGTGACGGCCTCCCGTGACGGTCCGTGACGGCGGCCACCGGCCGTCACGGCCGCCGCCGGCCGCCGCCGGTCGCGCCCGGTCACCGCCGTCCGCGGCCGATTGCCGCGCTCACCCGAACGGCGCAAGCTGGGAGCAGAAGCCCGGCCGTCCGCCGGACCCGGGCCCCCGCCGCAGCCCCTTCGAGGTGGTCGACGATGGCGGACACAACCGAGGTGAAGCCCTGGCGGACCCTCACCGGAGGCAGCGCCACCGGGGCCGACGCGTACCTCGTGCCCTTCGACAAGTCCGGCGCCTGCACCGGCCCGCGGACCGCGGAAGCCGTGGTGGCGGCCGCCGCCGACGCCACCGACGTGTTCCTGTTCTCGCACGGCTGGAACAACGACTGGGCGGCCGCCACCGGGCGTTACGACGACTTCATCGCCCGGTTCCTGGAGACCGGTCACCGTTGGTGGAACCCGCCGGACCGCGACTACCGTCCGTTGCTGGCGGGGGTGTTCTGGCCGAGCACCGCGCTGGTGGCACCCGGTGAGCGGGCACCCGCGATCGCCGGGTCGGCGCCGGGCCCCGCCGCGACGGCGGCGCTGGCCGAGGAACTGTCCGGGTCCGACGCGGCCCGGCTGACCGAGCTTGCCGGGCTTGAAGGGATCGACCGGGACCAGGCCCTGGAACTGGCCGGGCTGCTCGCCCCCGTGCTGGCGGACGGCACGGACGAACTGCACCCGGGCGGCCCGACACCGCCCGCACCCGAGGATCTGGTCCGCACCTGGAGCGGGCTGCCGCCCGAACGCCCCGCGGGCGGCCCGCCGCCGCGCCCCGGCGGCTTCATCGCGGACGACGGGCCGGACGCCTCCGCGGCGCCCGGCACCGCGGGCGGGCCCGGGGCGTTCGCCGCCCGGTTCGACCCGCGGCAGATCGTCCGGCTGGCGACCGTGCTGCTGATGAAGGACCGGGCCGGCCGGGTCGGCGGCCACGGGGTGGCGCTGCTGCTGCGCTCCCTGCTCGACGCCCCGTCCGGCGCCCGGATCCACCTGGTCGGGCACTCGTACGGCGCCAAGGTGGTGCTCTCGGCGCTGTGCGACGGGCCCGCGCCCGGCCGGAGGGTCGAGTCGGTGCTGCTGCTCCAGCCCGCCCTGTCCGCCCTGTGCTTCGCACCGGACGTCGACGGCACCGGACGGCCCGGCGGCTACCGGCCCGCACCGGAGCGCTCGGTGCAGCCGGTGCTGACCACCTTCAGCCGCCATGACGTGCCGCTGACCGAGGTCTTCCACCTGGCCGTCCGGCGGCCCTCCGACCTCGGCGAGGTGGTGATCGCCGGTGCGCCGCCGTCCCGCTACGCCGCGCTCGGCGGGTACGGCCCGCAGGGCGTCGACGGGGAGAGCGTCACCGTCGACCCCCGGGAGCCGCCGGAGCGGTACCCGCTGGGCCCGGGTCCCCGGATCGTGGCCGTCAGGGCGGACGGGGTGATCTCCGGGCACGGTGACGTCGCCAACCCGGCCACCGCCTGGGCGCTGCTGTCCCAGGTGATGGGTACGGGGTCGACGGGTGACGGGTGAGCGCCGATGGCCGTCCAGATCCGCAGCGAGTACGACCTGCCCACGCTGCGCATCCGGCTGTCGGGCGCGGGCCGGGCCGGCCTGACGCACGTCGAGTTCCAGACCGTCCTGGGCGGCGGGCGTCCCGAACGGGTGGCCGGCTGCACCATCGGCCAACTCGGGCTGCCGGAACGGCTGTCCGCCCGCGACCAGCTCCCGGACCACCGGTTCCGGATCCCCACCGAGCTGGTGAAGGCCCTGGCGGTCGCCGCCGACGGCCTCGGGCCGTCGCCCGGGCCGCCGTCGAACGCCCTCTGGCTGGAGCTCGCCAACCCGCGCGGCTACCTCCACCTGGTCCCCTGGGAGGAGTTGCTCGCCCCGCTGGGCCGTCCCGTGGTCCGGCTGCCGAACCACACCGTCCGCGCGCAGTCCCCGTCCGACACCCTCGAGGTGGCGCTCTGCGCCGGGTCCCGGTCGGCGGGCACCGCCGCGGCCACCGCCGCCGTCCTCGAACAGCTCACCGGGATGTGGATCGAGCACTCCGGGCGCCACGTCCGGGCGCACCTGTTCACCGACCTGGCCGGCCACCGCGAGGTGGCGCGCTGGGCCAGCGGCATGACGCCCTTCCTGGTGGTGCACGATCCGCACGACGCGGCCCGCTGCGCGCCCTCCCCCGACAGCCTCAGCCGCGCCGAGGAGCCGGGCCGGGTGCTCGACCCGTGGCTGCGCTGGATCCGCGACGCGCTGCAGCGCCAGGCCCTGGACGTGGTCCAGTTCGTCACCGACGGCCGGCTCTCCAACGGCCGGGGCGCCCTGGCCATCGCCGGCACCCCGCTGCGCGGTCCGCAGCGGGCCCCGTCGCCGTTCGTCGGCAGTGCCCAGCTCAGCACGCTGCTCGCCCAGGTCGGCGCCTGGGGCCTGGTGCTGAACGCGGTGCCGGGGATCCGTTCCGGCGCAGCGCTGCGGGAGCTGGCCGACGCGGTCGCGGCGGTGCGCCCGGGCGTCGTCCTGGTCGACGACCTCGATCTCGACCCGGACCTGCGGCAGTTGGGCGCGGCCGTCGGTATGGTGCTGGGCGCCACCGACCCGCCCGCGGCGGCCATGCCGGGCCTGGTCTGCTGGGCCCATCCCCAGTTCGCCGAGTCCCCGGGGACGGCGGCCATGCTGCTCACCCCGGACCGGCGTTCGACGCTGATCGGCGGCGCCACCCAGGACGCCCTGACCGGTGACCGCACCCCTTCCTGGGTGGCCTCCGGGACCCGCTACCTGGAGGCGCAGCAGTCCGAGTGGATGCCCGACTCCCCCGATGCGGCCGAGGTGGACCCGGACGCGGCCGCCGCGCTGCGTTCGGTCTCCTCGCTCCTCGAGAAGCACGTCCGCCGGCACCTCGACGGCCGCCCCGGAGGTGCGCCATGAGTCGACTGATCTTCCAGCTCTCGGGTTCGGTCGGGCTCGACAACCTGACCCACGTACAGATCTCGCTGTCGGAGCCGCCGGTGTTCGGCGTCCCCGCGCACCCGTTCCAGTGCACCGGGGACGAGCAGCCGCTGGCGGTGCTGCGCGACACCCGGCTGCCGATCGACGGGGTCACCCGGACGGCCGGGCGGTTCCTGTTCGAGGAGGTGATGCGGCATCCGGGGGTGGCGAGCCAGCTGCCGGTGGCGCTGAACACCCAGCCGCCGGACCGCTGTCCGGTCTTCGTGGAGCTGGCCACCGGCGCCGAGGTGGAGGCGCTGCCGTGGGAGACGCTCTGTGCGCCGTCCGGGGAGTTCCTGGGGCTGGACGAGCGGTGGTCGCTCGGACGGATCGTCAACAGCCCGATCGTGCGGGAGCCGTACTGGTACCTGGAGCCGCCGGTGCGGATCGCCGCGGTGCTGTCCTGCCTCGGGATCCCGGCGGCCGACGAGTGGCAGGCGCTGCGGGACGCGGTCGCGGCGGCTCCCGGGGTGCCGGTGGAGCTGCTGGTGGTGGTGAGCGAGAAGGATCTGTACGAGCAGGTGCTCGACGAGGGGGACGGGGTGCGGGTGGAGCTGGTGCCCGAGGACCTGGCCGATCTGCAGCAGCTGATCAGCGGTTTCCGGCCGCACCTGCTGCACTTCTTCTGCCACGGCTCGGTGCAGGGCGGCCCGCACCTGCAGCTGGCGTTCGGGACGGACTGGGACACCGGCCGGGCGGACCACAGCCTGAACGTCGAGGCGCGGGAGTTCCGTGACTTCGTCGAAGGCGCGGGCGACCCGCCGTGGCTGACCGTGCTGAACTGCTGCGAGGGGGCCGCGGTCGGCGAGGGCCCGGACAGCATGCAGTCGCTGGCGCTGCGGCTGGTGTACGAGGGCGGGCTGCCCGCGGTGGTCGCGATGCGCGAGTCGGTGCCCGGTGACGACGCGAACCTGTTCACCCGGGCGTTCTACCGGCGGCTGCTGGCCGAGCTCGCGGACCGCGCCGGGTCCGGGGCCGGCCCGGAGGCCGCCGAGCCGGTCGACTGGGCGATGCTGCTGGTCGCGGCGCGGACCAGGCTGGCGCACAAGCACACGGACATGACGCTGAGCCAGGCCGCTGCCTCGACCAAGGAGTGGACCCTGCCCGCGGTGTATCTGCGCCATCCCCACGGCCAGGGCCCGGCCCGGCCGGGCGGCCGGCCGCCGACTGCCGACACCGGTGACGGCGGTGACGGGGACGGCGGGCCGCCGACGCTGCGGGCGGCCCGCAAGGAGATCGAGGCGCTCCAGGGCCTGCTGGCCCAGCTGCCGCCCAGCGCCCCGCCGGCCCTGCGCGCCGAGGCCGAGCAGCGGCTCGGCGAGCTGGCCGGGCTGCTGGAGCACCGGTGAGCGGCCCGGCGGCCGGTCCGGTGCCGGGTGCCGACACCGTGACGGACGCCTTCTCCGGCACCGGGCCGGTGGCCGGTCCGCTGGCGCAGGCGTACGGCAGGTGGGCGCTGACCTCGGTCGAGGTGGGGGCGGCGCGGCGGCTGGTGCCGTCCGCGCCCGACCCGGCCGACTGGAGCGACCCGAGGGTCGGCTGGGGTCTGGTGCTGCCGGACTCCCCCGGGCTCGACCCGGACGCGCTGGCCCGGGCCGAGGACGCCGAGCCGCCGCTGCGCCGGCTGGTGGCGGCCCGGCGGGGGCGGGTGCTGCGGTACCGGGCGGGCAGCGGGTACGCCGACTGGACGCTGCGCGACCTGGCCGGCGGCGGCGATCTGCTGACCGCGGCCTCGCCGGCCGGCTCCGGCCCGCTGGAACTCCCGATGTACCTGCTGATCCACGGCACGCCCGAGCAGATCCCGTGGCAGGTGCAGTACGCGCTCAACCCGGTGCGGCACGTCGGGCGGCTCGATCTGACCGGGGAGGCGCTGGCGCGGTACGTCGAGGCGCTGCTCGACGGGTGGTCCGGCTCGGCGGTGCGCTACGAGGCGCCGGTGGTCTGGTCGGTCGACCTGGGCGAGGGTCCGCAGGACATCACCACGCTGATGCGGGACGCGGTCGGTGCGCCGCTGTACGCGCTGCTGGCGGCGGACCCGGACATGCCGGCGGCGGTGTTCGTCGACGGGTCGGCCACCGGTGCGGACGGCGCGGCGCTGGGCGAGGCGCTGGCCTCGGCCCGTCCGGCGCTGGCCGTGACCACCAGCCACGGTCTGACCGGCCCGGTGGAGGACCCGGTGCGGCTGCGCGCGGGCCTCGGGCTGCCGGTCGGCCAGGACCGTACGCCGGTGCGGCCGCAGGACCTGCTCGCCGGGTGGCAGCCGGACGGCGTGGTGTGGGTGGCGCGGGCCTGCTGTTCGGCCGGGTCGGACAGTCCGAGTGCGTACCACGGCCTGTTCGAGCCGGGGTCGCCGGTGGACCGGACGCTGGACGGGGTCGCGGGGGCGGGCGCGGCCGTCGCCCCGCTGCCGCGGGCGCTGCTGGGTGCCGAGCGGCCGGCCCGGGCGTTCGTCGGGCAGGTCGAGCCGGCCTTCGACTGGACCATGGCGTTCCCGCCCAACCGGCAGCGGCTCACCTCCCAGCTGGTCGAGGCCGCGCTGTACCGCGGGCTCTGCCTGGGCCTGCCGGTGGGGCTGGCGATGGCGCCGTACTACGAGCCGGTCGGCAGTCTGCTGCTGCAGTACGCGCGGGCGGCGGGCGCGTACGGCACCAGTGTCCGGGAGGCCGCCAGGACCGCGCTGGACCTGGCGCTGTACAGCAAGGTGACCGCCTACGACCGGGCGGCGACGGTGGTCCTGGGCGACCCCACGGCCGCGCTGCGGCTGCCGGGGCGGTGAGCGGCCGGTGGCCGGCGCGGGGGCGGGCGCGTTCCGGGTGCCGGACCGGGTGGACCTGAGGGGTGTCTTCACGGCAGACTGGTCTAGACCTCTAAATCGTTCCAGAAACGGTGGACCAGTATGGAAATCGTGATCGTCCCCGACGCCGCCGCCGGCGGCGAGCTCATCGCCGCGGCGATCGCCGATCTGCTGTCCGTCAAGCCCGACGCGCTGCTCGGCGTCGCCACCGGCTCGACCCCGCTGCCGATCTACCAGGCACTCTCCGCCCGGGTCCGCAGCGGCGCGCTGGACGCCTCCCGGGCCCGGATCTGCCAGCTGGACGAGTACGTCGGCCTGCCGGCCGGCCACCCCGAGTCCTACCGCTCGGTGGTGCTGCGCGAGGTGGTCGAGCCGCTCGGCCTCACCGAGGACTCCTTCCTCGGCCCGGACGGCAACGCCGAGGACATCGCCGCGGCCGCCACCGCCTACGACCGGGAGCTGGCCGCGGCCGGCGGCGTCGACCTCCAGCTGCTGGGCATCGGCACCGACGGCCACATCGGCTTCAACGAGCCGTGCTCCTCGCTCGCCTCCCGGACCCGCATCAAGACCCTGACCCGGCAGACCCGGGAGGACAACGCCCGCTTCTTCGACAGCCTCGAGGAGGTGCCGCACCACGTCATCACCCAGGGCATCGGGACCATCCTGGAGGCCCGCCACCTGGTGCTGCTGGCCACCGGCGAGGCCAAGGCGGAGGCCGTCGCGCTCGCCGTCGAGGGCCCGCTGGCCGCCGTGGTGCCCGCCTCCGCACTGCAACTGCACCCGCACGCCACCGTGGTGGTCGACGAGGCCGCCGCCTCCGGCCTCAAGCTGGCCGGGTACTACCGCGACACCTACGCGGCCAAGCCCGCCTGGCAGGCGCTCTGACACCCGCTCGGGGCCGGGCACGCCGACGCCCCGGCCGCACCGGGCGCGGGGGCGCTCGGGTGCGGGCGGGGCGTCGGCCGCTCCCGGACCTGCCGGGCGGACCTGCCGGGCGGGCCTACCGGTTGAGGACGGCGGACCAGCGTTCGAGGAACTTCAGCAGCTGCTCGCGCTCCTCGTCGTCGAACTCCGCCGCGATGGACTCCTCGACGGCGACGGCCTCCTCGTCGGCCTTGCTGAGCAGCGCGCGGCCGCTCCTGGTGAGCCTGGCCTCCAGGATGTGGAGGTGGACCGGGTGGGGCTTGCGCTCCACCAGTCCGCGGCCCTCCAGGGTGTTCAGCACGGAGGACATCGTCTGCGGGGTGACCAGGCAGCGGCGGGCCAGCGCCGCGCCGGACAGTCCGGGCTCCTCGAAGATGGCCAGCATGACGGTGTACTGGGCCGGGTTGAGGTTGAACGGCCTGAGGGCAGCATGCTTCGCGGCGATCAGTTCCTGCTCGGCGCGCTTCAGATGGTGACCCAGCCGGCGCTCGATCGGAAGCCTCATGCTTGGAGCACCTCTCAGACCTCTTACATTCATCTGCACTCGGATGACCAGCGCCAATCAGATGCAGTTCATCGGTTAGATGTTATCAGCCGTCCTGGTTCGGCACCGAGACACCGCCCGGGGCCGAGAAGCCGTCGGCGCGGTTGGTGACGAAGAAGCTCGGCCCGGTGATGTGGGCACGCGCGACCAGGGCCAGGAAGTCGGTGGCCGCCGGACCGTTCTTGTGCGCGTCGAAGGCGGCCTGGTCGGTGAAGGTCTCCAGGAAGACCACCCGGGTCGGGTCCTTGGGGTCGGGCACGAAGTGGTACCCCAGCGTGCCCGGCTCCTCGGTCAGCGACCGGTAGCCGTCGGTCTGGGCCATCGCGATGAACTCGTCCCGGAACTGCGGCTGCACGTTGTCGAACTCCGCGACGACGGTGAAGACCACGCCCGCGTCGCCGCGCGAGTCGGCCCGGCTGCCGTTCATCTCCAGCGGGCGGGAGGTGCCGCTGATGGTCCGGTTCGGACCGGTGACGTGGTCCCGGGCGGCGAGCGCGCGCAGTCTGTGCTCGTACCGGCCGTGCTCGTGGGCCTCGAACGCTCTGCGGTTGGCGAAGGTCATCGCGACCACCAGCCGGGACGGGTTCCCGGGGTCGGGCACCACGTGGAAGCTCTGGGTGCCGCGCTCGTGCTTCAGCGAGTCGTAGCCGTCCTGCTGGGCGGCGGCCAGGAAGGCCGCCCGGCCGGCCGCCGGGATGTTCTCGAACGAGTCGATCACCAGGTACGCCACACCGTGGTCGCCGCGGCTCGGCTCGGTCTGCCCGGGGCGCAGCGGGGCCGCCGTGGCGGCGGGCGCGGCGAGCAGCAGGGCGGCGGCCAGCGCACTCGGAAGCAGCGCGCCCGGGAGCAGTGCGGTACGGAGTTTCATCGGGGTTCTCCTCTTCAGGGGTGGGTGGTGCCGCTGCGGGAGCGGCGGTTCGGGGGTGCGACCGGCGTCAGGCGTGCGCGCCGGTCAGCTGCGGGACGGCCTGCGGCCCCGGGACGGGTGCCGCGGCCCAGCGCAGCAGCGTGGTGCCGACGCTCATGCCGCCGCCGAAGGCGGTCAGCAGGACGGTGTCGCCGGTGCGCAGCCGGCCGGCCCGGTGGGCGTGGTCCAGCGTGATCGGGACGGAGGCGGCGCCGGTGTTGCCGTAGCGTTCGACGGTCAGGTGGAGTTCGGCCCTGGGCAGGCCGAGGCTGGGCCACAGGTCGGCCAGCATGGCGCCGTTGGCCTGGTGCGGTACGACGTGCCGGACGGTCTCCGGCGGGGTGCCGCAGCGGCGCAGCAGGGCGGCGACGGCCTCGGGGAGTTCCGCGTGGACGAACTGCCGGACGCCGCGTCCGTCCATCCGGAAGTAGTGGCCGCCCTCGGCCAGGGTCTGCGCGGAGGCGGGGCTGCGGCTGCCGCCGGCGGCGACGCCGATCAGGCCGTGGGCGTCGCCGCGGGTGGTCAGTTCGGTGTCGACGAAACCCAGTTCGGGCGCGACCGGGCCGAGGACCACCGCGCCGGCGCCGTCGCCGAACAGGGCGCAGGTGCGCCGGTCGGTGTAGTCCAGGATCCGCGAGTAGACGTCGGCGCCGATGACCAGGCCGTGCGGTACCCGGTGGGGGTCGCGGCGGTCGAGCAGTCCTTCGGCGACGCCGAGGGCGAAGGTGAAGCCGGAGCAGACCGAGTTGAGGTCGAAGGCGGCCGCGTTGCGGGCGCCGAGCAGGTGCTGGACGATGCCGGCGGTGGCGGGCTGCGGGTGGTCCGGGGTCGAGGTGGCGACGATGATGAAGGACAGCTGTTCGGCGCGGATGCCGGCCTGGGCGAGGGCCCGGCGGCCGGCCTCGGCGGCGAGGTCCGAGGTGGCCTCGCCCGGGGCGGCGCGCCGCCGCTCCCTGATGCCGGTCTTGTCGGTGATCCACTGCGGGGTGACCCCGGCGGGCCCGGCGATCTCGTCGTTGCCGATGACGGTCTCGGGCAGGTACGAGCCGGTGCCGACGATGCCGATGCTCATGGTTCCTCCTGACGGCGGCCGGTTCAGCCGGCCGGCACTTCGGTGATGGAGAGCCGGCGCCAGTTGGCGGCCTCCGCGCGGGCGGTGAGCACCGGGTCGTCGCCGACCACCACGGGGTGGCCGACGGCCTCCAGCAGTGGCAGGTCGCTGGCGTGGTCGCCGTAGGCGCAGGACGCGGCCAGGTCGATGCCGAGGATGGTGCCGGCGTGCCGGGCGATCCGGCCCTTGACCTCGCCGATCACCGGGACGGTGACCTCGCCGGTGAGTTCGCCGCGGCGGATCACCGGCCGGGTGCAGAACGTCCAGTCGGCCTGCAGCTGGGCGGCGATGGGCTGCAGTGGTGCGAAGAACGAGCCGGAGACCAGGACGGTCCGGGCGCCCGCGCCGCGTCGCAGGGCGAACTCCGCGACGGTGCGCGGGACGAACAGGCCGCGCTCGACCTCGCGGGCGAACCAGGCCTCGCCGGCCGCGGTGAGGCGTTCGGCGCTCTCGCCGGCGTAGTAGCGGTAGTAGCGGCGGTTGATCTCCTGCCGGGGGACGCCCTGGGCGGCGGCCGCCCGCAGCTCACCGGCGAGGCGCTGGTACGTCTCCTCGGGCCGGCCGCGCCACCACAGGTAGAACTCCAGGAAGCTGAACATCGACTTGGGGTGGATCAGCGTCTCGTCGACGTCGAAGAATGCCGCGCGCACGGGTCCTCCTCATGGGTGGTCGGGGCTGGTTCGGGGTCGGGGGCGGGCCCGCGCCTACTGGGTGACCGTGGCCAGCGTGATCGCGAAGGTCGCCAGCTCGGCGCCGTCCTGGGCCGCCGTCACGGTGACCGGCACCCGCAGGGCGGGCTCGTCGGGCTCCGGCAGGTGCAACGGGCCGCCCTGGGTGTAGAAGGTGCCGGGCTGCTCCTGGGCGCCGGTCTGCGGTTCGCAGACCTTGGCGGTCAGCACGGTGGCCGGTTCCAGCTCCCCGAACCGGGTCATGGTGACGAACAGTTCGGTCGGGTACACCTTGGCCGGGGACAGTCCGCGGGCCTCCATCGCGGCGAACACCGCGAGCTGGCGGGCGGCCTCGGTCAGCACCATGCCGGGCAGGTGGTCCTGGGCGTGGTCGAACAGGCTCGGGTGCTCCGGCGGGACGTGCAGGGCGGCCCGCGCGACGCCGTCACCGCTGACCGCGTCGGAGAGGATCACGTTGGCGGCGGCCGCCCGGCCGACCAGGTACGGGTCGGTGAGGCTGCGGGCGGGGGCGACCGGCAGTTCGGCGGTGCTGGGCAGCGGGCGGCCGTCCCGGTTCTTGGCCCGCAGGTCGGCGTAGGCGGACGGGTCGCGGAAGCGCAGCCCGACGCCGGTCCAGCCGATCACCGTGCCGTCGACCGACAGCTCGATGCTGGTGTCCAGCCCGGTGATCCGGCCCTCGCGCAGGCGGCGGTCGGTGACGGTCGCCTTCATCGTCACCCGCAGCGGCCGGCTGCCGACGACCAGCAGCTGCGGCCGGATCAGGCTGATCCGCAGGAAGGTGAGGATGAACTTGTCGGTCAGCGGCACGTCGTAGAAGGCGTGCGCGCCGGCCAGGCAGGCCTGCCGGCCGGCCTCCAGCAGCAGGACCGGGTCGTAGCGGCCGGGCCGCAGCAGGTGGTCGCCGTAGTAGGCGTGCGAGCGGGGCAGCATGGCCGCGACGGCGTAGCTGTCCTCGCCGGTGGAGCGGAGGTCGGTGAGGAACACCTCGCCGATCGAGTCACGGTGCACCAGCGTACGGTTGACGGTACGGGAGAAGCTGAGCTGATCGGTTTCGGTGACAGTCATACCGGCTCCTTCGGCCTGGGAAGAGGGGACCGCCGGGCGCCCGCCGCACGGGGGGACGCCGAGGCGCCCGGCGGTCGTTCGGGACCCGCTCAGGCGGGGTAGACGTCGCCCGGGAGCTTCCGGTCGGCGCCGACGGTCGCGATGTGCCAGTACGGGTACGGGGCACGGGTGGCGCTGACCTTGTCGAGGGTGGCGACCTCGTCGGCGGTCAGGGTCCACTCCATCGCCTTGAGGTTGTCCTCCAGCTGGTGCGGCTTGGTGGCGCCGATGACCGCGGAGGTGATGCCGGGCTTGGCCAGCACCCAGTTGACGGCGACCTGGGCGACGCTGGCGCCCCGCTCGTCGGCGATCACCTGCATGGCGTCGACGATGTCGTACGCCTGCTCCTCGTCGGTGAGCGGCGCGGACTCCGCCGGGGTGGCCTCGGAGAGCCGGCTGCCGGCCGGGCGGCCCTCGCCGCGCCGGTACTTGCCGGTCAGGAAGCCGCCGGCGAGCGGGCTCCAGGCGGTGATGCCGACCTGCTGGTCGACGGCGAGCGGGACCAGTTCGTACTCCAGCTCGCGGGCGGCCAGGTTGTAGTAGCCCTGGTAGCAGACGAAGCGGTTGAGGTTGCGGCGCTCGGAGACGGAGAGCGCCTTCATCAGCTGCCAGGCGGCGAAGTTGGACACCCCGAGGTAGCGGATCTTGCCCTGGTGGACCAGGTCGTCCAGCACCCGCAGGGTCTCGTCGAGCGAGGTCCGCGGGTCGAAGCCGTGCAGGTGGTAGAGGTCGATGTAGTCGGTCTGCAGGCGGCGCAGGCTCGACTCGACGGCCTCGTAGAGGTGGTGGCGGGTGGAGCCGAAGTCGTTCGGGCCGTCGCCGCTGACCCGCCAGCGGCCCTTGGTGCCGATGATGACCTTGTCGCGGACCTTCTTGAGGGTGTGGCCGAAGAACTCCTCGCCCTTGCCGTTCTTGTAGACGTCGGCGGTGTCGAAGAAGTTGATGCCCGCGTCGAGGGCGAGTTCAATCATCCGTACGACGTTCTGGTCGTCGACGGTGCCGAACTCGGACCAGTTGCGGTCGGGGGCGCCGAGGAAGGAGGCGCCGCCGCCGAAGGTCATGGCGCCGAAGCACAGTTCCGAGACGGCCAGGCCGGTGTCGCCGAGATAGCGGTATCGCATGGGGGGAACCTCTCTGGTTGGGGTCGGCGGGGGCTCAGTAGCGGGTGCCGGCGGTGGAGCGGCCGAGCGCGGTGAGCGCGTCGACCTCCTCGGCGGTGAGGGTGAGTTCACCGGCCCGGACGTTCTGCTCCAGGTAGGCGGTGCGCTTGGTGCCGGGGATCGGCACGATGTGCCCGGCCTGGGCGAGCACCCAGGCGAGGGCGACCTGCGCAGCGGTGGCGCCGTGGGCGGCGGCCACCGCGGCGACGCCCCGGGCGACGTGCTGGTTGGCGGCGATCGTCTCGGGCTGGAAGCGCGGGTTGCCGCGGCGCCAGTCGCCCTCCTCCAGCTGGTGGCCGGCCTCGATGGCGCCGGTCAGGAAGGCGCGGCCGAGCGGGCCGTAGGCGATGAAGGCGGCGTCGTTGGCGGCGCACCAGGGCACCACCTCGTCCAGCTGGTCCTGGCTCCACAGCGACAGCTCGCTCTGCACGGTGGAGACCGGGTGGATCGCGTGGGCGGCGGTCAGTTCGGCGACGGTCGCCTCGGACATCCCGATCCGGCGCACCTTGCCGGCGGTGACCAGTTCGGCCATCGCGCCCCAGGTCTCCTCGACCGGCACGGCCGGGTCGACCCGGTGCAGCTGGTAGAGGTCGATGGTCTCGACGCCGAGGCGGGTCAGCGAGCCCTCGGCGGCGGCCCGGATGTGCTCGGGGCGGCCGTCGGGCAGGATGTCGCCGTCCCGGACCACCAGGCCGCACTTGCTGGCCAGCACCACGTCGTCGCGGCGGCCGCGCAGGGCCCGGCCGACCAGCACCTCGTTGGTGTGCGGGCCGTACACGTCGGCGGTGTCGATCAGGGTGACGCCGAGTTCGATCGCGCGGTGCACGACCTTCTCGGACTCGCTGTCGTCGCGCAGTCCGGGGGTGTAGGCGAAGCTCATGCCCATGCAGCCCAGGCCGATCTCGCCCACGTTCCAGCCGGTGCTGCCCAAGGGACGGGTCTTCACAGGGTGATGCCTTTCGGAGAGTGACCGGTGCCGGTGTGCACCGGTGTCGGGGTGTGCGGGTGCCGGGGTGTACGGCTGTCGGGGTGTCAGGGGTGCTGGAGGTCCTTCTCGCGGATCGCGAGGAAGGTGACGACGGCGCCGGCCAGGGCCAGCACGGCGAGGATCACGAAGGCGGTGTGCATCGCGGAGGTGAGGGCGTCCGACAGCAGGGCGCGGACCGCGGGGTCCGGGTCGATCCGGCCCTGGACGGCGTCGCCGGCCAGCCGGGCGGGTGCCTGTGCGGTCCGGCCGTCGAGCCGGGAGGCGGTCATGCTGGCGAGGAAGCCGCCGGCCGCGGCGATGGCGATGGACTCGCCGGTGATCCGCATGGTGTTGAAGATCCCGGAGGCCATCCCGGAGCGGGCGGGCGGCACCACCGACACCGCGGCGTTGTCCATGATGCCGAAGGCGCTGCCCACCCCGATGCCGAACACCAGCAGCGGGCCGATGAGTTGGACCGCGCTCTGGTGCGGCTGCAGGACCAGCAGCCAGAGCGACCCGACGGTGATCAGCACCGAGGAGGCGGCCAGCATCACCCGCAGCGGCAACCGGTCGGCCACCCGGCTGAGCAGCAGCGGCAGGACCAGCACCGGCAGGGTCAGCGGCATCAGCAGGGCGCCGGAGACGGTGGTGCTGCGTTCGCCGGCCCCCTGGAAGTACTGCGGCAGGTAGACCAGCAGGACCACGAAGCCGAAGGTGATGGTGAAGGGCTGGCAGACCACCACCACGAAGGTCGGGCGGCGGAACAGCGACAGGTCGAACATCGGCCGCTCGACCCGGAGTTCGGCCACCACGAAGAGCAGCATGAAGAACACGGCGGCGAGCACGGCCCCGATCGTCGGGGCCGAGGCCCAGCCGTGCTCCGGGCCCTGGACGAAGACCATCGCGACGCAGAACAGGCTCGCGCTGAAGGTGGTCAGCCCCGCCCAGTCCACCCGCTGGGCGTCCGGGTCCCGGGATTCGGCGATGTTCGGGACCAGGAACAGCACCAGGGCGCCCAGCACCACGTTCATCCAGAACACGCTGCGCCAGCCGGTCGCCGCGACCAGCGCCCCGGCCACCAGCGGGCCGAGTGCGAGGCCGAAGCCGAACGAGGCGCCGAGGATGCCGAAGGCGCGGGCCCTGGCCCGGCCGGTGAACGAGGCCCCGAAGATCGCCGCACCCGAGGTGAGGATGCCGGCGGCGCCGACCCCCTGGATGGCCCGGGCGAGGTCGATGACCAGGATGTCACCGGCCGCGGCGGCCACCGCGGACATCGCCATGAAGGTGACGATCCCCCAGAGCAGCACCCGGCGGCGGCCGAACCGGTCGGCCAGTCCCCCGGCCGCCAGCAGGCAGGCGGCGAAGGTGACGCCGTAGGCGTTCTGCACCCACTGCGCCGCGCCGTTCCCGGCGTGCACGGCGGCGGCCAGCTCCGGCAGTGCGACGGCCGGACCGGTGACGGTCAGCGGCAGCAGCACGCTGGCCAGTGCGACGGCGACCAGCGTCGGCGCGCTCCCGCTCCGGCGTCCGTCCGGATGTGCCGCGGCCTGTGAGGCCTGTGCGACGGCACTCACCCCAACACCCCCTGTCAGTGGTCGGATTGATGTACGGCCTTGCATGACCATAAGATGTCGAATGGTTCGCGTCAAGCCGACACAGGAGGTAGTCACGATGACCACGAGGCCGACCGGGCAGCACCCCGCCCCAGATCCGATCGACACGTCATCCGACCTGCAGCGCAACGGAGTTGACGGACAACACCACGACGTCGACGTCCTCGTGGTGGGCGCCGGACCGGTCGGCATGCTGGCCGCCGCCGAACTGCTCCGCCGCGGCGTACGGGTCCGGATCGTCGACCGCTCGCCGGACACCACCTCGTTCCCCAAGGCGCTGCTGATGTGGCCGCGCAGCCTGGACCTGCTGGAGGATCTCGGCATCCTCGCCGAGCTGCGCCGGGCCGCGGTGCCGATCACCGCGTTCAGCTACTTCTCCGAGCGCCGCCCGCTGGCCACCTTCCGGTTCCCCGGCGACCTCACCCCGCTGTGCCTGCCGCAGAACGAGACCGAGCGGATCATCCGGGCCAGGCTCACCGGGCTCGGCGGCAAGGTCGAACACGGCGTCAGGCTGCTGGCCCTCGAGGGCCTGGACTTCTCCGGCCGGATCGACGGCACCACCGGGGTGACCGCGGTCCTGGAGCACGCCGGCGGCCGCCTGGAGCGCTTCCGCGCGCCGTACGTGATCGGCGCCGACGGCGCCGGCAGCGCGGTGCGCGGACAGATCGGCACCGGATTCTCCGGCAGCACCTACGAGACCGCGTTCGCCCTGGTGGACGCCCACATCGACGGCGAACTGCCGGGCGACCGGGCGCTGTACTACCAGTCCGCGGACGGGGCCCTGGTGATCGTCGCGCTGCCCGACGGGGTCTTCCGGTTCTTCAGCTCACTGCCGCCGGGCGAGCCCGTCTCGGTCGAACGGATGCAGCGGATCGTGGACGAGCGCGGCCCCCGCGGGGTGCGGATCACCGAACCCGTGGTGTGGCAGTCGGTGTTCCGGGTGCACGCCCGGCACGCCGCCGACTTCGCCCTGGGCCGGGTCTTCCTGGCCGGGGACGCCGCCCACGTGCACAGCCCCGCGGGCGGGCAGGGCCTCAACACCGGCCTGCAGGACGCCCATGCGCTGGCCTGGCGGATCGCCGCCCACCTCGGCGGCCGGCTGACCGGCGCGGCCCTGGCCGAGTACGCGGGAGAGCGGCAGGCCGTCGCCCGCCGGGTGGTCCGCGACACCGACACCCAGACCCGCGCCTGGCTCACCTCCGGGCCGCTGCGCACCGGGCTGCGGGACGCGGCGTTCCGGCTCGGCGACCGCTCGGGCCTGGCCGAGCGGCTGTACGGGCCGGTGATGGCGGGCCGGCGCCTGGCGTACCCGGTGCACCGCGCCGACCAGCTGCCCGGCGGGCGGACCGGCTGCCGGCTCGCCGCGCGGATACCCGGCCGGGTGCGGGTCGGGTCGGTCTTCCCCCGGGCCGTCGCCGTCCCGCTGGCCATCGCCGGACCGGACGCCGACCCCGACCGCTGGCACCTGGTGGTCACCCCCGGACCGGGCGCCGACGGCTGGCTCCGGCGCGCCGAACGGCTGGCCGGGCAGCGGGCGCAGCTGCGCCTGGTGACGGTCCAGCGCGCGGCGCTGACCTCGCACGGCGCCTGCGGCCGGCCCGGTTACCACCTGGTCCGCCCCGACGGGCACGTCCAGGCGCACGGGCACGGCGGCGACCTGGACCGGCTGGAGGACGAGCTCCGCACCCTGTTCGGACCGCGCCCGGCGGCCGGCCCGGCCACCGGCGGCCTACTATAAGAGATCGAACATTGATAAGGTCTGTACCCACACACAGACCTTTGATGGTTCGACCCAACACGCCTGGAAGAAGAGGAACATGACCGAAGTGACCGTGGTCGGACGGGCGGTTGCCAAGCCCGGCAAGCGCGACCAGGTGGAGCGGCTGCTGCGCGCGGTGATCTCCCCCACCCACGAGGAGGAGGGCAGCCTGCACTACTCCATGCACCAGGGCATCGACGACCCCGACACCTTCGTCGCGGTCGAGCGGTGGACCAGCGCCGAGGCCCTGGAGCGGCACCTCGCCACACCCCACCTGCAGCAGCTGGCCGAGCAGATCGGCGACCTGCTCGCCCAGCCGCTGGACATCTCCACCTTCAGCCAGCTGCACGAGGGCGGCTCGGACAAGGGCGTGCTGTGAAGGCGCCCGTCTGCGCGCTCCTCGGTACGGGAATCATGGGCGCGGGCATGGCGCGAAGCCTTCGGCGTGCCGGACTGGAGCTGAGGGTCTGGAACCGCACCCGGGCCGCCGCCGAACCGCTGGCCGCGGCCGGAGCCGTGGTGGCCGACAGCGCCGCCGACGCCGTGCGCGGCGCCGATGTGGTGATCACCATGGTGACCGACGGTCCGGCCGTGCTGGCCGCGATGGAGGCGGCCCGGCCCGGCCTGACGGCCGGCCAGGTGTGGCTGCAGACCTCGACCGTCGGGGTCGGCGCGGTGGCCGGCCTGGCCGCGTTCGCCGCCGGCACCGGCCTGCGGCTGATCGACGCACCGGTGCTCGGCACCCGGCAGCCCGCCGAACAGGGCCAGCTGCTGGTCTTCGGCACCGGCCCGCAGGAGGCCCGGGAGCAGGCCGCCGCGGTGCTGGACGCCATCGCCGCCCGCACCCTGTGGCTGGGCACCGACGCGGCCACCGCCACCGCCACCCGGCTCAAGCTGGTCGTCAACAGCTGGGTGCTGGCGACCGTGACGGGCGCCGCCGAGGCACTGGCCCTCGCCGAGGGCCTGGGCCTGGAGCCCCGGCTGTTCACCGACACCATCGCGGGCGGCGGCCTGGACAGCGGATACCTCCAGGGCAAGTCCGCGGCCATCCTGAAGGGCGACTACGCGCCGCAGTTCGCCCTGGCCACGGCCGCCAAGGACGCCCGCCTGATCGTCGACGAGGCGGTCCGGGCGGGGCTGCGGCTGGACATGGCGGCCGCCGTCGCCGAGCGCTTCGCCCGCGCCGTCGAGCAGGGCCACGGCGACAAGGACCTCTCCGCCACCTACCTGGCCGGCTTCGCGGACCGCCGCGAGAGCTGAGCGGGCCACCGGCCGCCGGGCCCGCTCCCCGGACCGGGCCCGGCGGCCGCTCCCGGCGCCGGCCCCGGCGCACCGACACCTCCCGTTCCACCGATCCGAAGGAATCCCATGCGAGCCATCGTCAACACCCCCGCCACCGGCGGCGTCGCCTTCGCCGAGGTGGCCGAGCCGCTGCCCGCCGACGGCGAGGTCCTGATCGAGGTCAAGGCCGTCTCGGTCAACCGCGGCGAGATCCTCAACCTCCCCGGCAGCCCCGAGGGCTGGCGTCCCGGCTGGGACGTCGCCGGTGTGGTCCTGGAGAGCTCCAACGGCTTCACGGCCGGGCAGCGCGTGGTCGCGCTGTCGCTGGCGGACGGCAGCTGGGCCGAGCGGATCGCCGTCCCCGCCGAGGCGGTGGCCGCCCTGCCGGACGCCGTGGGCTTCGCCGAGGCCGCCACCCTGCCGGTCGCGGCGCTCACCGCGCTGCGGCTGGTCCGCGAGTCCGGCACCCTGCTGGGGCGCCGGGTCCTGGTGACCGGCGCGGCGGGCGGGGTCGGCCGGATCCTGGTCCAGCTGGCGTCCGCGGCGGGCGCCGAGGTCACCGCGGTGGCCCGCGACGCCGTACGGGCGAAGGGCCTGAACGAGCTGGGCGCCGCCGCCGTGGTCACCGAGATCGCCGCCGCGGACGGCCCGTTCGACGCCGTCTACGAGTCGGTGGGCGGCACCTCGCTGGCGTCGGCGCTGAACCTGGTCGGCCCGGGCGGGACGGTCTTCAGCTACGGCAACTCCTCCGGGGAGAGCACCCCGGTGGACTTCTTCCAGTTCTTCGGCGGCCACGAGCAGGCCGTGCTGCGGCACTTCGTGTTCGTCACCGGCGCACCGGTCGGCCCCGACCTCGCGGCCCTCGCCCGGCTGGTCGCCGACCGGCGGCTGGACGTCGGGGTCTCCTTCACCAAGGACTGGGCCCACATCGAGGAGGCACTCACCGCGGTGCGCGAGCGCGCAGTGGCCGGGAAGGCCGTGCTGACCATCGGCTGAACCGGCCGGACCGGACGGACCGGGCAGGACACGGGCGGGCGCCTCCACGGGCGCCCGCCCTTCGGCGTCGGGTCCGCGGACCGGCCGCCGACCGCCCGGACCTGGAGGTATGAGCTGCGTTTGGGGAAACTTGACGTTATCCAAACTGATATGAATACTTTCTGACGCATCGTCAACAGCGGTCCCGGGCAGACGCCGGCACCGCGCCGAGGGGAGGAATCGTGCGCCCGGCTCCCCACGGCGCCCCGGCCCCCCGCCCGGCGGCACCCCCTCCACCGCCCGCCGCCCGGACCCCGGCCGCCGAACCCTCCCCCACCTCCAACGCCATAGTATCGACACGTCGGCATCACGAATCCGCCACACCCGACCCCCGGCGCGACGCAGCCCCGAGGACCGGATCCCGAAGGCCCTCCCGGCGGGGGCCGCGAAGACGGGACCGGGTCGAACAGGTCGGCTGACACCGCGTCGGATCGCAGAAGGTGGGGACTCCAAGGTGGATCGAAAGGCACTGCAGAAACTGCTCACGGCATGCCGCGGCCGGGTGGACCCGTCCGCGTACGGCTTCGAGCGCCGGGAAGGGCGCGGCCGCCGCGCCGTCGGCCTCTCCCAGTACCAGATGGACCGGCTGCTGATGCGCGCCGAGGGGACGTACGGCCGGTTCGAGCGCGGGGACCTCGACAACCCCTCGCTGGAGTTCCTGCGCGACGTCGGCCGCACCCTGAAGATGAGCGAACGCGAGTGGACCGCCCTGTGGCTGTACGGCGCGGGCCACCAGCCGCCGTGCGCCCTCGCGCCGGCCAAGACCGATCCGCTGCCGGACGTCTGGCGGGGCGTGGTGGACGGCATCACCCACATCGCGTACGTCAACGACGCGGGCTGGAACGTGGTGGCCCACAACGCGGCGGCCGCCGCGATGTTCCCGCGCGGCCAGATGCCCGCCAACGTGATGCGCTGGATGGCCCTCGACCAGGAGGCCCGGGAGTTCTCACTGCCGGACTGGGAGCGGACCTGGGCCCCGGCGATCCTCTCCCAGCTGCGGGCCGCGCACGCCACCTACCCCGAGAACGAGGACCTGGCCCGGCTGGACGCGGAGGTCAAGGCCGACCCCTGCGCCGGGCCGATCTACGACGGCCCGCTGGACGCCTACATCCACCCGGACGGCGACGAACGGCCCATCGTCCACGCCCAGTTCGGCCCAGGCCGGCTGCGGATGGCGACCGCGCAGCCGCTCGGCTCCCCCGGCTCACGCCTGATGATCATGACCTTCCGCTTCGACGACTGACGGCGGGCGGCGGGGGGCTCGCAGGCGGCTCGCGGACCGGTCGACCGCCGGGCGCAGGACCGCTCGGCCACCACTCGTGTCAGGTCACAGTCAATTCATGTTTCACCGACGCTCGGGCTGTTCTACCAGGAAAAACTTCCCCTAGATATCGCCAGGCCGATGCGTGAGAGTGATGTTCCATGAGCAGGACGTGAGATCCGGGGTACTGCCACAGCTGTCGCATCGGGGAGGGCGGACACCGCCCGGGCAGCCGCACGCCCGGCCCTGAACCGCGGCCGGTCACGGGTCGGCGACCACACGCGCCGAACACCTGCGCCACCGCCTGGTCCGACAGTCTCCACCCCACCGAACCCCATTGCAAGGCATGCGGGTTCACCCTCATCTCCGGATTGGAAGGAACCATGACGCGCCCACTAGCGGTGACCGGCGGCGAACCACTCGGCGGCTTCCCGGCGGCAGACCTCCACGACCCCCGCCCCCGTCCCGGCCGGGCCGGCCGCCCCGGCCCGCCCAGCGCCCGGCAACTGCGCCAGGCCCTCGACCGCGCCCGCGGGTTCGGCCGCCTGCGCACCAAGTACGAGCCCCTGCGCACCCACCCGGCCCCCGACCTGCGGGACATCCCGCCGCTGTCCCGGGAGGAACTCAGCCGAGCCATCTGGGACCGCGTCCAGGAGGGCTTCCTGCACGACAGCGGCGCCGCGCTCTACGTGGGCGGCGGCACGCTCGGCCGGCCGACCGTCACCCTGGTGCCGCCGAGCCTGTTCGCCGCCGACATCATGGCCGCCTGGCGGCCCCTGCGCCGCCGCGACGTCCTGATCAACCTCTGCCCGGGCAGCCGGACCTGGCCCGGCTACGACCTGTGCAACGCGCTCGCCGCCCGGGCCGGCGCCTCGGCCATCCCGTTCCAGGCCTTCCGCGAGCACGAGTTCGCCCAGTGGCTCGGCCTACTGGAGGGCTTCGGCGGCACCGCCGTCGCCGCCGACTCCGCCACCATCCGCGCCCTGCTCACCTACTGCCACCACATCGGCTACCCGCTCACCTGGGCCCGCACCGTGATCTGCGTCGACTCCGGCCTGGAGAGCGGCACCGCCGAGCTGGTCCGCCGCACCCTCCCGGGCGCCGAGGTGTGGAGCCTCTACGGCTCGCCCGAGGCCTGGGCGATCGGGCACAACGGCCCCGGCTGCGACCGCAACACCTTCCACCCGTTCGGCCACCAGCACGTCGAGATCTGGGGCGGCGAGGTGCTGGTGACCACCGTCCACGACAGCCAGGTCGCCCCCGTCCTGCGCTACCGCACCGGCGCCTACGGCGAGTTCACCGCCTGCTCGTGCGGCGACCCGGCCCCGGCCCTGCGGCTGCTGGACGCCGCCGGGGACGTCCTCGGCTTCCGCGGCGCCCGGCTGTCGCGGGCCGAACTGGTCGCCCTGGTCCGCCGCCTCGCGGAGGTCGAGGACGTCGAGCCGGTCGTGGTCGACCGCGGCCAGCCCACCGAGCGGCTGCGCCTGGAGATCCGGCCGAGCGCGGGCGCGGTCGCCGACCAGTACCTGGAGGACTGGATCCGCGAGTGCGTCATCCGCGAGCACATCGCGATCGGCCAGGCGGTGGCCCGCGCCCCCGAGTCCTTCGAGGTGCTCGCCTCCGCCCGCTCCCGCGCCTGCGCGGCCCCGGCGGTCGCCTGAGCGGGCGGTGGTTGATCAATCATTGGTTCAATTATAAACTACCTCTCGAAGCGGCGCCGGACCTCCGCACCGCCCCGAGCAAGGAGTACCCATGGCCACCGATGTGACGGACAACCAGGACGCTTCCCGGTTCGAGATCTCCGAGGACGGCGAACTCGCCGGCTTCGCCGAGTACCACCGGTACGAGAACGAGATCGCCTTCATCCACACCGAGATCGACCCCCGCTTCGGCGGTCGCGGACTCGCCGGGCAGCTCGCCCGGGCCGCCCTCGACACCGCCCGCGCACAGGGCCTCGCGGTGCTCCCCTACTGCCCCTTCATCCGCGGCTGGATCGGCAAGCACCCGGACTACACGGACCTGGTGCCGGCCGCGCAGCGCGACCGCTTCGGGCTCTGACCGGGCGCCTCACCCCCGAGGTCCACCGCGGCGGGGGCGTTCGCGGAAACCTTCACCTCCCGGGAGTCGATGACGCACCTCATCGCCCCCGGCCCACGGCCTTCGGCGGCGCGGATCATGCGCCGGCGGAGGCCGTCCGACTGCGGACCCGGCGACACCGGCCGCAGCGCGCGGCACGCGCCCACCGCCCCAACCCTTCCGGTGATCTGCATCACAGCAGCCGAGGGGTATATGTCCGCGTTCATCACGCCGATGGCGAAAACGCACGCCCGGCAGCGTGTTGACCCACCCATTACTACCCGTTGGCGCATTGACATACCTTAATATTCCATGAGAATGACTCCCGCACGATGATCAAATCACGGGGGCGGGGGCCATGGAATCGTCGGTACGAGTCAGACGGAGAAGGGCCGCACACGCCCGGCCGAGCACAGCGGTGACCACACCCGCCGTACTCCCCGTGAAACCCGTGACTTTCGCGCCGGGATCCTCTGCAGGCGATCCGGTCGGGCCCACGTCGCCGCCCTCGGACCGGCCCGGGAATCCGGCCACCGCGGCCGCCCACCCGGGCCGACGGCCCACGTCGCACCGAAGCAGGCCCGCGAGAACGGCAGTTGGGCCGACATCTCCCCCACCCGGCCAACCACGACGGTGAGCGGCTCCGCCGTGGAGCACCGGCATTCCACGGCCGGCCCTTCGGCCCAGGGCGGATTCCGCTCCGGCGACCCCGCCGGCATCCGGGTCCACCGGCCGTAGCGGCCGCACCCCGCACCCCGCACCCCGCACCACCGAACCGGCGTACCCCGGGGCCCGGTCGAGCGCGCCCACCGGGCCGCCACCCGCGTACCCGCCGCCCTGACTTCCCCTGACTTCCCCTGATTTTCCTGTTGTTCGAGACACCGAAGGAAGCACACGAATGAGTACGGAACGGGCAGCCGCACGACGGCCCCGGGCCAGAGCCGCCACCCTGGTGGCGGCGGCGCTGGTCGGGTCGCTGCTGCCGACACTGCCGCTGGCCGCCACCGCGTCGGCCGCCGACTGGACCAAGCCGTCGGCGGCATCCCCGGAGAAGCCGGTGAAGGGCTCGACCGGGAAGGTCAAGGCCGCGAAGGCCGACACCACGGTGAGCAGGCCGCAGGACGGGCGGACCACCTGGCCCGGCGCCGACAGCGCCACGGTCACGCTGCCCGCGGAGGCGGGCAGGGCCGTCAAGGCGGGCAAGCTGCCCGTCTCCCTGGAGCCGGTCACCGCCGCGTCCGGTGCGCCGGTGGCGGCCAAGGTCGAGGTCCTCGGCCAGGACATCGCGCGCAAGGCCGGGATATCCGGGGTGCTGCTGAGCGTCTCCGCGCCGCAGAGCACCGAGGGCACGACCGCGAAGATCGGCGTCGACTACAGCGCGTTCGCGCAGGCCGGCGGCGCCGGGTACGGCTCGCGGCTGCGCCTGGTGCAGCTGCCGGCGTGCGTGCTGACCACGCCCGAGCTGGAGGCGTGCCGTACCCCGACGCCGCTGCCGGGCGGCAACAACGTCGAGCAGCAGACCGTCACCGCGGACGCGGTGACGCTGGCCGAGCCGCAGCCCGCGGGTTCCATGCGCCTCCGGGCGACCTCCGGCCCGCTGACTGTCCTGGCGGCCACGGCCACCACCTCCGGTCCGGTCGGCGACTACAAGGCGACCCCGCTGTCCTCCGCGTCGTCCTGGTCGACCTCCCTGAACAGCGGCTCGTTCAGCTGGTCCTACGAGATGCCGCTGACCGCGATGCCGGGCGGGCTGACCCCGAAGGTCGGGCTGTCCTACAGCTCCGGATCCGTCGACGGCCGCACCGCCAACACCAACAACCAGGCCTCCTGGGCCGGCGACGGCTTCGACCTGTCCCCCGGCTTCGTCGAGCGGACCTACAAGCCGTGCGCGGACGACGGCGCGCCGAAGACCAACAACAACAAGCCCGGTGACCTGTGCTGGGCCACCGACAACGCCACCATCAGCTTCGCCGGGCACTCCGGCGAACTGATCCCGGTCTCGGGCGACGAGTTCCGGCTCAAGGGCGACGACAACACCAAGGTCGTCCGCCTGCGCGACGGCGCCCGCGGCAACGGCGACAACGACGGCGAGTACTTCCGCGCCACCACCACCGACGGCACCAGCTACTACTTCGGCTACAACCGCCTGCCCAACTGGAGCAGCGGCAAGCCCGAGACCAAGTCCGTCTACACCGTGCCGGTGTTCGGCAACAACGCCGGCGAGCCGTGCAACGGCGCCGACTTCGCGTCCTCGTGGTGCCAGCAGGGCTGGCGGTTCAACCTGGACCTGGTGGTCGACGCCCACGGCAACGACATCACCTACTGGTACACCCCCGAGACCAACAACTACGGCCGCAACCTCAAGTCCACCGACCGCACCCCCTATGTGCGCGGCGGCTCGCTCGAGCACATCGAGTACGGCCAGCGGCAGAGCGACCTGTACTCCGCCACCGTCAAGCCCGGCGGGCGCGTGGAGTTCGTCACCGCCGAGCGCTGCCTGGAAACCACGGCCGCCAACTGCGACCCGGCGCAGATCGACGCCAAGCGGCAGTACTGGTACGACACCCCCCTGGGACCGGAACTGCAAGGCCGGGACCGACTGCAGCGGCCAGTTCTCGCCGACCTTCTTCACCCGCACCCGGCTGACCGGTGTCACCGCCAAGACCCTCCAGGCGGACGGCAGTTACGCGGCCGTCGACAGCTGGGCGCTGACCCACAAGTGGGGCACCGCCGACTTCGACTACCAGCTGCTGCTCGACTCCGTCCAGCACACCGGCTCCTCCGCCACCCCGTCGATCACGCTGCCGAAGACCACCTTCGCCTACAAGCAGCTCGCCAACCGCCTCGACAAGGTCGGCGACGGCCGCGCACCCTTCATCAAGCAGCGCCTGGGCACCATCACCGACGAACTCGGCGGCCAGACCGACGTCAACTACAGCGCCCCGGCCTGCGACTGGAACAGCCTCCCCACCCCGCAGACCAACACCACCCGCTGCTTCCCCCAGCAGTACCAGGCCTCCGACGAGACCCCCGTCACCACCGAGTGGTTCAACAAGTACGTCGTCGACGCGGTCATCGCCACCGACCGCACCGGCGGCGCACCCGACATGGTCACCCACTACACCTACCTCGGCGATGCCGCCTGGCACTTCGACGACGAGGACGGCATCACCAAGGAGAAACTCAAGACCTGGTCCCAGTGGCGCGGCTACGCCCACGTGAAGGTCGAGACCGGCGGCGTCTCCGCGATGTCCACCCAGGCCGACCACTACTACCTGCGCGGCATGGACGGCGACCGCAACGACCCCGCCGACAAGTCCAAGAAGCGCACCGTCACCGTCGACGACGGCCAGGGCACCACCCTGACCGACGACGACGCCTGGGCCGGCGTCGAGTACCGCACCGAGCAGTACGACAAGCCCGGCGGCACGATCCTCACCAAGGCCGTCAACACCCCCTGGAAGCGCACCACCGCCACCCGCGTCCGCGACTGGGGCACCACCACCGCCAACCTCACCGGCACCGCGGCGACCCGCTCCTTCACCTCGCTCGACAAGGGCGCAGGAAACGCCTGGCGCGAGACCCGCAGCAACACCACGTTCGACACCTACGGCCGGACCACCCAGATCGAGGAGCTCGGCGACGTCGCCGTGGCCACCGACGACAAGTGCACCCGCACCACGTACGCGGACAACACCTCGTCCTGGATCCTCAACGGAGTCACCCGGACCGAGGCCGTGGCCGCCGACTGCGCGACCGGCGTCAGCCGTGGGACGCGAGCCGACGGCACCTCCGTCGTCCTCGCCGACACCCGGCTCCGCTACGACGGCCAGGCGTACGGCGCCGCACCCGTCAAGGGCGACGTCACGCTCACCGAGACGCTCAAGTCGCAGACCGGCACCAGCGCGACCTACCTGGACAGCTCCGCGACGTTCGACCTGTACGGCCGCAAGCTGACCGACACCGCGCTGGTCTCGGCCACCGTGTTCGACACCACCGGTGCGACCGGCCCGGTCACCACCGCGTCCACCGACGCCCGTACCACCACCAACGCCTACACCCCGGCCACCGGACGGGCGACCAGGTCCACGCTCACCACACCTCCGGCCACGGCCGGCAACAGCGCCACCGCCCAGACCACCACGGTCGACTACGACCTGATGCGCGGTCTGAGCACCAGCACCATCGACGCGACCGGCCGTCGCAGCGATCTCACGTACGACGCCCTGGGCCGTTCCCTGAAGGTCTGGCGGCCCGACCGCCTCAAGTCGAGCGGGCAGACCCCGAACCACGAGTTCGCGTACGCGATCGCGGCCGGGGCGATCACCGCCGTCACCAGCAAGACCCTCAACGCCGACGGCTCGCAGGCCACCACCTACACCCTGTACGACGGCCTCGGCCGCGTCCGGCAGACCCAGGCCCCGGGTGACAACGGCGGCCGGATCCTCACCGACACCTTCTACGACGAGCGCGGCCAGGCCGCCCTCACCTACGCGGCCTACTACGCCACCGGAGCCCCGTCGACCACCCTGTTCAAGGTCGACGACGCCACCGGCGTCGAGACCCAGACCGCCAACACCTACGACGGCCTCGGCCGCGTGGTGAAGGCCACCACCCTCGCCGGCAACGGCGTCGGCACGCCGCTGTCCACCACGCTCACCGAGTACGGCGGCGACCGCGTCACCGTCACCCCGCCGCAGGGCGACATCCCGACGACCACCATCACGGACGCCGCGGGCCGCACCACCGAGCTGCGCCAGTACAAGTCGGCCACCCCGACCGGCGCGTACGACGCCACCACCTACGGCTACGACCCGGCCGGTCACCTGAACAAGCTGACCGACCCGTCCGGCACCGTGTGGACCTGGCTCTACGACCAGCTCGGCCGCCAGACCAAGGCCGTCGACCCCGACAGCGGCACCGCCACGAAGGCGTACAACGCCCGCGGCGAGGTCACCAGCACCACGGACGGCCGCGGCAAGACCGTCTCCAGCGTCTACGACAACCTCGGCCGCCTCATCGAGACCCACGACGGCCCGGCCACCGGACCGCTGCTCACCTCGCAGACCTGGGACCCGTCCGGCAACAAGGGCCAACTGTCGACGGCCTCACGGTTCAGCACCGTCGGCGCGGCCACCTACGAGTACAGGACCACCTACTCGCTGTTCGACACGCTGTCCCGACCGACCCGGACCACCGTCACCGTCCCGTCCGTCCCCGGTCAGGAGAACCTTGCCGGCTCGTACACCAGCGGCACGACCTACCGCCTCGACGGGCTGGTGAAGTCCGTCGCCTACCCGGCCGCGGGCAACCTCGCCTCCGAGTCGGTCGCGTTCACCTACGACGGCCTCCGCCGGATGACCGCGGCCGAGGGCCTGAGCAAGTACCTGACCGCCCAGAGCTACAGCCTCACCGGCAAGCCGCTGCAGTCCACGCTGAGCAACGGCACCGCCGACAAGGACACCTACGTCACCCTCGGCTACGAGTGGGGCACCCAGCGGCTGGCCTCCAGCCGCACCGACCAGTACGGCGTCACCGGCGCGGCCCGCGCCGCCGCCTACACCTACGACCAGGCCGGCAACGTCACCTCGGTCACCGACACCTCGCGCTCCGGCACCGACCGGCAGTGCTTCACCTACGACTACCTCACCCGCCTCACCGAAGCGTTCACCCCGACCGGCAGCTCCTGCCCGGCCTCGCCGACCGGCGCCACGCTCGGCGGCCCGGCTCCGTACTGGACCGGCTGGACCTACAACACCAACGGCACCCGGGCCACCGAGACCCGGCACGACCCGGCGGGCAACACCGCCAACAACGCCACCACCGCCTACTCCTACCCGGCCCCCACTGCCGCCCGGCCGCACACCCTGACCGGCACCAGCACCGTCACCGGCGGCACCGGAACGCCCGTCACCCAGGCCTACGCCTACGACGACTCCGGCAACACCACCGAGCGGCACCTCAGGCCCGGCGGCACCCGGACCAGCGACCAGGTCCTGACCTGGAACACCGAGGGCCGGCTCGCCCAGGTCGCCGACACCGTCAAGAACGGTGCGACCACCACCACCAGGACCACCGACTACCTCTACGACACCTCGGGCAACCGGCTGATCGGCCACACCCTCGACACCGCCAACCCGGCCGCCGAGAACTGGACGCTCCACCTCGGCACCACCGAGCTCAACCTCGTCAAGGGCGCGGCCAAGGCCACCGCCACCCGCTACTACCCGCTCGGCGCCACGGCCACCGCCGTCCGCACCGACGACAACAAGGTCACCTTCCAGGTCAACGACCACCACGGCACCGCCGAACTCACCATCGACGCCACCACCGGCACCCTCAACCAGCGCCGCACCACCCCGTTCGGCGACACCCGTGGCACCGCCCCGGCCAGCTGGTCCGGCACCCGCGGCTTCCTCGGCGGCGTCGACGAGGCCACCGGCCTCACCCACCTCGGAGCCCGCGACTACGACCGCACCACCGGCCGCTTCATCTCGGCCGACCCGCTCTTCGCCGCAACCGACCCCCAGTCCCTGGCCGCCTACACCTACAGCGACAACAACCCGCTCAGGTACAGCGACCCGTCGGGGCTGGCCCTGGAGGAGTGCGCCAGCGGGATGTACCGCTGCCGGGGCGGGACGGAGGTCCTCGGCGAGGGCCCGAGGTACCAGGCGATCGTCGCGCAGAACAAGGCCGAGGAACCGTACCGGAAGGCCGCACTGGCCGCGTACCTGGTGAGCGTGGGAGTCAAGCCGGCCGGGTGGACCGGCAGCCTGCCGACCAACGTCGCGGACGAGATGAGGAAGGCGCGCCGGGCCTACGGCGAGCAGTTGGAGCGGGAGTACCGCCAGAACACCAACTTCAAGTACGAGACGGTGCCCGGGCAGAAGCAGATCCCCGGGGCCGAGCCGTACGACGAGATCGCGACCGGCAAGGCCAAGAAGTCGGAGCTGATGGTCTGTGCGTACATCGGCGTGGCCGACTGCTACGACGTGAAGCAGATCACCGGCTGGTCCGCGAACGTGGCGGCGGACGCCTACCCTGGGAAGGAGAACGAGGGACAGAACGCCTTCCGGCACTTCACCTGGCAGGCCATGATCACGGCCAAGTACGGGGCCCAGACCGCCGAGATGGTCGCGGACGCCCACGAGGCGTACGGCGAGCGGGAAGGCCACAACTATGCCGACCACCTCTCGGACCTCGTGAACAACGAGTACGGCCGCCAGATGGGCGCGAAGATCGCCGCAGCCAACCCCGGTGCCTCGGAGTCCCAGCTCAGGGATGCGATCACCAGGGAGGCAAGGAACTACATGACCGGTGGGAACTATGCCCGACCCAATGACTTCGAGTAACCCGATCCGGAAGGGAGATGTCGGATGAGCGGCCCCGTGGGGTCACGCCGGAGGGGCGTCCGTTCCCTGGTCGGCTCGCTGGTGGCCGTCCTGCCGCTGGCGGTGTCCTGCAGCGTGCAGACGGACGAGGACAGGGCGCGGCAGGTCGTCGGGTCCTGGAAGTCGCCGAACCTGGGCTCGGTCCAGTTCCTCGACAACGGTGCGCTCGGAGAGGTGGGCCTGCCTCCCACCCTGTGTCACAAGGGGTCGTGGCCGGCCGACACGAAGTTCACCGGTACCTGGCGCCCCTCGCATCTGGACTCCGTCGGGCCGGCGACGGAGGTCACCTTGACGGCCGCCGCCGGTGGCCCGACGTGTGACCTGTTCTTCCTGTACTCCACGGATCAAGGTCAGCCGCACCTGGACCTGGCCTACGCCCCGGAGGACAGCGAGCCCTTCGTCCGGCAGTAGACCGGCAGACCGGTCACCGCGGAGTCACCAGGGGCCGCCCCCATCCCACCCGGGATGGGGGCGGCCCCTGTCCGTACCCTGCCGCGGTGCGGGGTCAGCTGTCGGCGCCGCGCTGCCGGGAACCGGCGGTGAGGGCGGTGTAGAGCAGCAGCGCGGAGGCGAATCCGACGGCCCAGCCGTAGTCGGCCAGGGGTCTCAGGGCGGGGATCAGGCCGTCGGCCGGGAAGGGGCCGCCGTGGGAGCCTCCGACGGCCAGGACGCCGCCGACCAGCAGGGCGGTGACGGCCCGCCAGTTCCAGCCGGCGGCGTACCAGTAGCGGCCGCCGGGGAGGTAGAGCTCCGCGAGGTCGAGGGCGGTGCGGCGCAGCAGCCAGTAGTCGGCGATGAGGATGCCGGCGACGGTGCCGAGCAGGCCGCCGACCACGCCGAGCCAGGTGAAGATGTAGATCTGCGGGTCCTCGATCAGTTTCCAGGGGAAGATCAGGATCCCGATCACGCCGGTGGTCAGCGCGCCGGTGCGGAAGTTGATGTAGCGGGGCAGCAGGTTGGCGAGGTCGTAGGCGGGGCTGACCACGTTGGCGGCGATGTTCACGGACAGCGTGGCGATCAGCACGATGAAGAGGGCGAACAGGATCCCGGCGGTGCTGTCCATCTTGGCGGCGAGCGCGATCGGGTCCCAGATCGCCTCGCCGTAGACGGCCTGGGAGCCGGAGGTGACCAGGACCGAGAGCAAGGCGAAGAGGGTCATGGTGGTGGGCAGTCCGAGTGCCTGGCCGCGGATCTGGGCGCGCTGGCTGCCACCGAAACGGGTGAAGTCCGGGATGTTCAGGGCGAGCGTCGACCAGAAGCCGATCATGCCCATCAGGGCCGGGAAGAAGACCTTCCAGAAGTCGCTGCCCCAGCCGAGCTCCGAGGGCTGGTCCAGGAGCGGCCCGAGTCCGCCCGCCTTCGCGGTGATCCAGGCCAGCAGGGCGAGGGCGCCGACGATCACCACCGGCGCCGCCCAGTTCTCGAACCGGCGCAGGGTCTCCATCCCCCGGGCGATGATCGCCATCTGGATCGCCCAGAAGAGCAGGAAGGAGAGCCACTGCGTCCACGGGTGCCCGCCGATTTCGGCGGCCGTCTGCCAGCCGTGGCCGAGCAGTTTCCCGGCCAGCAGGAAGATCCCCTCGCCGCCGATCCAGGTCTGGATGCCGAACCAGGCGCAGGCCACCGCCGCCCGGATCATGGCCGGGAGGTTGGCGCCGCGCAGCCCGAACGAGGCGCGGGCGAAGACCGGGAACGGGATGCCGTACTTCGTGCCCGCGTGGCCGGTGAGGATCATCGGGACCAGCACGATCAGGTTGGCCAGGGCGATGGTGAACACCGCCTGCTTCCAGTCCATGCCGAGCGCGACCAGGCCGGAGGCCAGGGTCCAGGACGGGATGTTGTGGGCCATGCCGACCCAGAGCGCGATGAAGTTGTAGGTGGTCCACCGGCGGCGGGCGACGGGGACCGGGCGGAGGTCCTCGTTGGCGAAGCGGTGGTCGGAGAGGTCGGCGCCGTCGGCGAGTTCGACCCGGCCGTCCGGTTGGGTGGTCTGCGCTGTGGGCGTGGACATGGGCGGCTGCCTCCGGGTGTGGGGGTGGCGGCCACCCGTACGAGGGGTGGCCGCCGGGAGCAGTCGGAGTCGGGCGGCGGTGGATCGGGACGCGGGATCGGGACGCGGGGTCGGGACGCGGGGGTCAGGCCAGCGTCGGGATGACCTGCTCGCCGTAGGCGTCGATGGTGGTCTCGACGGCGTCGTGCATGGCGTAGACGGCGAACTGGTCGACGCCGAGCTCGCGCAGGTGCGCCAGCTTGGCGCGCTGCGCCTCGGGCGGGCCGATCAGGCAGAACCGGTCGACCACCTCGTCGGGGACGAAGGTGGTGTCGGGGTTCCCGGCGCGGCCGTGGTGGCTGTAGTCGTAGCCCTGGCGTTCCTTGATGTAGGCGGTGAGCTCCTCGGGGACCATGCCGGAGTGTTCGCCGTAGCGGCCGACCAGGTCGGCGACGTGGTTGCCGACCATGCCGCCGAACCAGCGGCACTGTTCGCGGGCGTGGGCGAGGGCCTGCGGCGAGTCGTCGGCGGTGACGTAGGCGGGCGCGGCCACGCAGATGGTGACGGAGGCGGGGTCGCGCCCGGCCTCGGCGGCGGCGTCGCGGACCGCCTTGACCATCCACTCGGTCAGGAACGGGTCGGCCAGCTGCAGGATGAAGCCGTCGGCCCGGCGGCCGGTCAGGGCGAGCGCCTTGGGGCCGTACGCGCCCATCCAGACCGGTAGTTCGGCGCCGGGCCGTACCCAGGGCAGGTGCATCTCGGTGCCGTCGACCTCGACGGTGCGGCCCTCGGCCAGCTCCTTGATCGCGTGCATCGCCTCGCTCAGCCGGGCCAGGGTAGCGGGTTTGCGGCCGGCCACCCGCATCGCGGAGTCGCCGCGGCCGATGCCGCAGACGGTGCGGTTGCCGAACATGTCGTTGAGGGTGGCGAACAGGGAGGCGGTCACCTCCCAGGTGCGGGTGGAGGGGTTGGTCACCATCGGGCCGACGGTGAGCCGTTCGGTCTCGGCGAGGATCCGGCTGTAGATGACGAAGGGTTCCTGCCAGAGCACCGCGGAGTCGAAGGTCCAGCCGTGGCTGAAGCCGGCCGCCTCGGCGCGCTTCATCCGGTCGATCAGCAGCCGTGCGGGCGGGTCGGTCTGGAGGACGAGTCCGATGTCCACGCTTCTCCTTAGGGTGTCAGCCGAGGTACTGGCAGGTGGCACGGGGCTGGTAGCGGCCGTGTCCGGCGCGGCCGAGCCAGGCCTCGCCGTCCAGGACCACGGTGCCGCGGGACAGCACGGTGCGGACCCTGCCGGTGATCTCCCGGCCCTCGTAGGCCGAGTAGTCGACGTTCATGTGGTGGGTGGTGGCGGAGATGGTCTGCCGGGCGGTCGGGTCGTAGATCACGATGTCGGCGTCGGCGCCGGGGGCGATGGTGCCCTTGCGCGGGTACAGGCCGAACATCCGGGCCGGGGCGGCGCAGGCGATCTCGATCCAGCGACGGCGGGTCAGGTGGCCGTCGACGACGGCCTGGTGCAGCAGGTCCATCCGGTTCTCCACGCCGGGCAGACCGTTGGGGATCTTGGAGAAGTCGCCGCGGCCGAGCTCCTTCTGCCCGACGAAGCAGAACGGGCAGTGGTCGGTGGAGACCACCTGGAGGTCGTCGGTGCGCAGTCCGCGCCAGAGCGCGGCCTGGTGCTCGCGCGGGCGCAGCGGGGTGGAGCAGACGTACTTGGCGCCCTCGAAGTCCGGTTCGGCGAGGTTGTCGGTGGACAGGAACAGGTACTGCGGGCAGGTCTCGCCGAAGACCGGCAGTCCTTCGCGGCGGGCGGCGGCGAGTTCGGCGACGGCGGACGCGGCGGAGACGTGCACCACGTACAGCGGGGAGCCGGCCACCTGGGCGAGTTTGACGGCCCGGTGGGTGGCCTCGGCCTCGAGGAGTTCGCGGCGGACCTCGCCGTGGTAGCGCGGGTCGGTCTTGCCGGCGGCGAGGGCCTGTTCGACCAGGACGTCGATGGCGATGCCGTTCTCGGCGTGCATCATGATCAGGCCGCCGTTGTCGGCGCCGCGCTGCATGGCGCGCAGGATCCGGCCGTCGTCGCTGTAGAAGACGCCGGGGTAGGCCATGAACAGCTTGAAGGAGGTGACGCCCTCCTCGACCAGCAGGTCCATCTCCTTGAGGGTGGACTCGTTCACGTCCGACATGATCATGTGGAACGCGTAGTCGATGGAGCAGCGGCCCTCGGCCTTGTCGTGCCAGGTGTCCAGGCCGGCCCGCAGCGAGGCGCCGACGGACTGGACCGCGAAGTCGACGATGGTGGTGGTGCCGCCCCAGGCGGCGGCCCGGGTGCCGGTCTCGAAGGTGTCGGAGGCGGCGGTGCCGCCGAACGGCAGCTCCATGTGGGTGTGGGCGTCGACGCCGCCCGGGATCACGTACATCCCGGTGGCGTCGATGACGCGGTCGGCGCCCCAGCCGTCGGCGACCGAGCTGCCGCTGGCCGCGAGGGCCATCACCTGCTCGCCCTCGATCAGGACGTCGGCGCGCATCTCCTCGGCGGCGGTGACCACCAGGCCGCCCTGGATCACGGTGCGGGTCATCGGGTCCCCTCTCAGGCCTCGGTCAGCGGCAGGTAGGCGTCCGGGCGGCGGTCGCGGTAGAACGCCCACTGCTGGCGGACCTGCTCGATCACGTCGAGGTCGAGGTCGCGGACCACCAGTTCCTCGTCCTTGTCGGAGGCGACGTCGCCGACGAACTGGCCGCGCGGGTCGACGAAGTAGGAGGTGCCGTAGAAGTCGTTGTCGCCGTACTCCTCGACGCCGACCCGGTTGATCGCGGCGATGTAGTACTCGTTGGCGACGGCGGCGGCGGGCTGCTCCAGCTGCCACAGGTACGCCGACAGGCCCCGGCTGGTGGCGGAGGGGTTGTAGACGATCTCCGCGCCGGCCAGTCCGAGTGCCCGCCAGCCCTCGGGGAAGTGCCGGTCGTAGCAGATGTAGACGCCGACCTTGCCGACCGCGGTGTCGAAGACCGGCCAGCCGAGGTTGCCGGGCTTGAAGTAGTACTTCTCCCAGAAGCCCTTCACCTGCGGGATGTGGTGCTTGCGGTACTTGCCGAGGTAGGAGCCGTCGGCGTCGATCACGGCGGCGGTGTTGTAGTAGAAGCCGGACTGCTCGATCTCGTACACCGGTACGACGATCACCATGCCGAGTTCCCGGGCCAGGGACTGCATCCGCTGCACGGTGGGCCCGTCCGGCACCGGCTCGGCCCAGGCGTAGTGCTCGGGCTCCTGGACCTGGCAGAAGTACGGGGCGTTGAAGACCTCCTGGAATCCGATGATCTGCGCGCCTTCGGCGGCGGCCGCGCGGGCCGCCCGCTCGTGGGCGTCGATCATCGTCTCCTTGTCGCCGGTCCATGCGGTCTGGAACAGGGCGGCGCGCACCACTCGGCTCATCGGGTTCTCCTTCGACGAAGGCGCTCTAGACCGTCGACAGTAGAAGTTCCCGGGCCCGGTGTGCAGTGCCACGCTGTAACGCCACGCGGGTCATTTCGTTCCGCCGCGAAATGGTGACCGGCCGATGATCGGACCGGTCAGAAGAGTGTCCCGGTCAGGGCGGCGAACCCGCCCAGCACCAGTCCCGCCCGGATCGCCCGGCCGAGCGCCGCCGGTCCGCCCGGACCGGCGGCCGGGTCCTCGGGCGGGAGCACCGCCAGCAGGACCCGGCGCCCGGCGTGCGCGGCCCGCCGCCAGGGGTGGCCGGTCGGGTGGCCCCCGGGGCGGGCCCACCAGGGGCCCGTCGGGCCGCCGATCGCGGTGATCCGCCCGGCCGCCGTGTGCACGGTCCAGCCGGGCAGCTCCTGCGCCGGGACCACCCCGAGCAGGTCCAGCGGCGGCAGGTCCTCGGTCCAGCGGTCCGCGAGGTGGCCGAGCAGCCCGCCGGGGTAGGGCGCGCCCGGGTGGAAGAGCAGCGACGGCAGTTCCTCGCCCGGTACGCCCGACATTCCGGGCTCCAGCCGGTCCGCGCCGCGCGGCCGGTCGTCCGGCCGCCAGGCCGCCGCCTCGGGCAGGCCGAGCCGTACCCGGGCCGCGGCGATCTGGGCGGGCGCCCAGACCCGGGACGGGCCGCACGCGGGGTGGGTGCGCACCGCGGTGTGCCGGTCGCTGCCCGGCCCGTCGATCCGTACCCCGTCGGCCGCCGCCGGGCCGGACGGGTCCACCGGCCGGTCGCACAGCGGGCAGGGGGCGCCGTCGGACACCGGCGCCGCGCCTGCGAGCAGCCGCCGGACGCCCGGGTTGCCGGGGGCCGTACCGTCCGCGGCGGGTCCGTTCCACTGCTCGTTCAGGACGGCCTCCTCGGTCGGGGCGGGGCGGGCCGCCGGGCACCGGGGCGGTGCGCGGGGCGGCACACACCTTAGTGCCGTCGGTCCTCTTGGCGCCGTCGGTCCTCGCCGAGGGCGGTCAGCGGATTCTCGCCCTGCCAGAATTCCGGTCCGTAGTCCGGGCGCAGGAGTTTGAAGATCTCGCCGCGGAAGAGCGCGCTCACCGGCCAGGGCCTGCTGTAGATGCGCATGTCCTCGAGCTCCGCGTCGCCGTTGAACCGGAACACCGCCGCCACCTGCCAGGTATGGCCGTGGACGTGCAGGTCGTAGGCGGCCACCACGTGCTCCCCGGCCTGGGTGAAGATCCGGTAGCCGGGTTCGCCGCCGACCTGCTCCACCGCCCCGAGCACGGCGGCGACCCGGTCCCGCCCGGACACGGTGGCGGTGAGGACCGGCGAGTGGAAGGCGACGTCGGCGGCGAGCCGGGGCGCGGCGGCGGGAATGCCGAGGTAGCCGTCGGCGGGGCCGCTCGGGACGTACGGGGTGGACACGTCGGTGTCCTCCGCGAGCACCCGGTCGACGGGGAGCATCCGCTCCCGGGCCAGCGCCACGAAGGGCCACGGCCGCGCGTAGGCGTCCACCGCCTCGTAGGTGCCCCCGCCTCCTGGGGCCAGGACCACGAGCAGTCCTACCGGATGCCCGTCGACGGAGCCGGCGAAGGTGATGACGTCGCGGTCCTCGCCTTCCAGGACGAACTCGGGCTGCGCGATCGAGAACGCCCCGGCGAGCTCGCTCAGGAAGGCTGCCGCGCGGTCCCGGCCGACGAGCCGGTTCATGGTCAGCGGTGTCGCCAGGGAGACGGAGGCGGACAGCGCTTCGGGGTCCGCACCCAGTGCGGCGCGTGCGAGGGATTCACGGCTCATGGGAGATCTCCCCTGGTCCGGTGGTCGGAGTGGCGTGATCGCCGATCGAGGCCGTCGCCCTCGGCTCCGCCGTATCCCGCCGGCACGGCCGGCTCTTCGCGCCTTTCCCGGCGCGAGCCCGCCCCATCGCCTGGGCGCGCGGCCGTTCGTTCGGATCACGCCGCGGGATACCCCGATTGTATGTCTGCGTCGCCGTCCGCGCCGCCGCCGGGAGTTCGACTGGTCGCGACGCGCCGGACCGGCGGCCGGACCGGGGGCGCGCCGGTCAGGTCCGTACGGTGCTGAGGCCGTCCAGGGTGAGGTCGAGCAGGCGTTCGGCCTGCGCCCGCTGGTCCGGTTTGCCGGAGGCGAGGGCGATGCCGGTGAGGGCGGCGAACATGTCGTCGGCGCCGACGTCGGAGCGGACGGTACCGGCCTCGGTCCCGGCGGCCAGCAGCGAGGTGAGCGCCTCCAGCATCAGTTCGCGGCTGCGCGCATAGGGGTTGACGCCGGATTCGACGAGCGCGCGCAGGACGTCGGCCATACCGAACTTGGCGGTGGCGTAGTCGATGAAGCGCCCCATCCAGGCGCGCAGGGCCTCCCTCGGCGGGAGCGTGGCCAGCAGGTCGGGGGCGGCGTCGCAGAGCCGGCCGAGCTCGTTGCGGTAGGCGGCCTCGATGAGCACGTCGCGGGTGGGGAAGTTGCGGTAGAGCGTGCCGGAGCCGACACCGGCCTCCTTGGCGATCCGCTCCAGGTGCGCGTCCAGTCCGTCCTCGGCGAAGACCCGCACGGCGGCGGCGAGGATCTTGTCCCGGTTGCGCTGTGCGTCGGCACGCAGCGGGCGGCCCGTCTCGCTGGGCATCTGCGGTCTCCTGTCGTCCGGCTTGCTAACCGGAGGCGCCTCCACTTAGAGTTCAGGAACCGGAGGCGCCTCCGTTTCCACTCTAGGCCACGCCTGCCCGCGCCCGCCCTCCAGGGCCCGCCCGCGCTCGAGCTGCCGGCGCCCGGCCACGCACCCACCCTCCCAGGAGCACCCCATGACCACCTCGCCGACGACCCTCCCGACCACCCCCGCCCCGGCCCTCCCGCTCGACGGAAAGGTCGCCGTCATCACCGGCGGCGCGTCCGGGGTCGGCCTGGGCATCGCCCAGGAGTTCACCGCCGCCGGGGCCCGCGTCGTCATCACCGACCTGCGGCAGGACGCGCTGGACGCGGCGGTCGCCGCGATCGGCCCCACCTGCGCGGGGATCGTCGCCGACGTCGCCCGGCTCGCCGACATGGAGGCCGCCTACCGGCAGGTGACGGAACGTCACGGACGCCTGGACGTGGTCGTCGCCAACGCCGGGATCGGCGCGCACGCCCCGCTCGGCGCGATCACCGAGGAGCAGTTCGAGCGGACCTTCGACGTCAACGCCAAGGGCGTCCTGTTCACCGTCCAGCCCGCGCTGGAGCTGCTGCCGCCCGGCGGCGCCGTCATCGTCATCGGCTCCACCGCCTCCATCCGCCCGCCGCGCGGGATGAGCCTGTACGGCGGCTCCAAGGCCGCGGTACGCGCCTTCGTCCGGGCCTGGATCCAGGACGTCAAGGGCTCGGGGATCCGGATGAACATCCTCAGCCCCGGCGCGGTCGACACCGACTCGCTGCGCAGCGCGCTGGCGATGGCGCAGGGCGCCGACCAGGTCGAGGCCGCCGTCCGGTCCATGGGCGAGGGCAACCCGACCGGCCGGATCGCCGACCCGCGCGAACTGGGCCGGGCCGCGGTCTTCCTGGCCGGCGACGCCGCGAGCTTCGTCACCGGCATCGAACTCTTCGCGGACGGCGGCATGGCCCAGGTCTGAGCACACCGGGCGGCCCCGAACGGCGCGGACACCAAAGGCCGCGCACACGAAAGGCCCTGAACGCGAAGGCCACGCAAACGAAAGGCCGCGCACACGAAAGGCAAGGAGCGAAACCCACTCCTTGCCACTCCTAACGGATAGCGCACCGGGGGCCTTGCGGCAAGGCCCCCGGTGTACCGCAGAATCGCTGGCCGAAGCCGGAAACCGCGGATACGGGGAGATCGACGAAGTGCCTGCGTTCCTGTCCTCAGACGTACCTGCCGCCGCTACCGACACCAGCGCGTTCGACCTGCCCGAGCGGCTGCGTGCCAAGGCCGACCCGGCCCTGATCGCCGACGACGAACGGCACTTCGCGGCCGTCGCACAGAGCCTCGCCGCGACGATCGCCGACCTGTCCGACCACCTCGACGCCACCCGCCGCACACCCGGCGGCGCCGGCCGGGAGGCGATGGACCGCGACGCCGAGATCCACCGGCTGACCGGCCGGCTGCGCGCCCTGCGCCGCTTCGGCCTGGACCTGTGCCTCGGACGCATCGTCGGCGCCGACAGCCCCGAGCCGCTGTACATCGGCCGGCTCGGCCTGACCGACAGCGCGGGACGCCGGCTGCTCACCGACTGGCGCTCCCCCGCGGCCGAACCGTTCTTCGCCGCGACCCACGCCGACCCGCGGGGCCTGGCCAGCCGCCGCAGGTACCGCTGGACCGGCGGCCGGGTCGGCGACTACTGGGACGAGGTGTTCACCGCCGACGCGCTGGAAGGGCACGCCGCCCTCGACGACCAGTCCGCCTTCATCGCGAGCCTCGGCGCCGACCGTTCGGCCCGGATGCGCGATGTGCTCGCCACCGTCCAGTCCGACCAGGACGCCGTCATCCGGGCGGGCTCCCGCGGCGCCCTCGTCGTCGACGGCGGCCCGGGCACCGGGAAGACCGTCGTCGCCCTGCACCGCTCCGCCTACCTCCTCCACTCCGACCCCCGGCTCGGCCACCGCCGGGGCGGCGTGCTGTTCGTCGGCCCGCACCAGCCGTACCTGGACTACGTTTCGGACGTCCTGCCCAGCCTCGGCGAGGACGGCGTACGGACCTGCACCGTGCGCGACCTGGTCGCCGAGGGGCCCTCCGCGGCCGTCGAGTCCGACCCCCTGGTGGCCCGGCTGAAGGCGTCCGCGGAGCTGGTGAAGGCCGTCGAACCGGCCGTCGGGCTCTACGAGGAGCCGCCCACCGAGGGGATGACGGTCGAGACCCACTGGTCCGACCTCCGGCTGGACGCCGACGACTGGGCCGCCGCGTTCGCCGCCCCCGAACCGGGCACCCCGCACAACGAGGCGCGCGACCAGGTCCTCGAGGAACTGCTCACCATCCTGGCGGACAAGGACGACAGCGAGGCGCCGCCCCACCTGCTGCGCAGGTCCCTGCTGCAGAACCGGGAGCTGATCGGGGCGCTCCACCGCGCCTGGCCGATGCTGGAGCCCACCGACCTGGTCGGCGACCTCTGGTCGGTACCCGCCTACCTGCGCAGGTGCGCGCCCTGGCTAACCCCCGACCAGGTCCGCGCGCTGCAGCGGGCGGACGCCCACGCCTGGACGGTGTCCGACCTGCCGCTCCTGGACGCCGCCCGGCAGCGGCTCGGCGACCCGCAGGCGTCCGCGCGCCGACGCCGCCGGCGGGCCGCCGTCGCCGCCGAACGCGAACGGATGGCCCACGTCATCGACAGCGTGATCGCGGCCGACGACGACGGCGAGGGCGCCGTGACCATGCTGCGCGGCCAGGACCTGCGGGACGCCCTGGTCGACGACGGCACACGGCCGGACGCCGAGGCGGACCCGCTGACCGGGCCGTTCGCCCACATCGTCGTCGACGAGGCCCAGGAACTGACCGACGCCGAGTGGCAGATGCTGCTGCTCCGCTGCCCGTCCCGGAGCTTCACCATCGTCGGGGACCGCGCCCAGGCCCGGCACGGCTTCACCGAGTCGTGGCGGGAGCGGCTGACCCGGGTCGGCTTCGACCGGATCGAGGTGGCCTCGCTGAGCGTCAACTACCGCACCCCGCAGGAGATCATGACCCAGGCCGAGCCGGTCGTCCGAGCCGCGCTCCCGGACGCCAACGTGCCCGTCTCCATCCGCAGCAGCGGCATCCCGGTCCACCGCGGCACCCGCTCCGAGCTGGACGGGATCCTCGACGGCTGGCTCGCCGAGCACGCCGAGGGCACCGCCTGCGTGATCGCCGCCGCCGGCGCGGCTCCGGACGGCCTCCCGGCCGATCCCCGGGTCCGCCTGCTGACCCCGGAGCTGTCGAAGGGGCTGGAGTTCGACCTGGTCGTGCTGATCGACCCGGAGTCCTTCGGCGAGGGCGTCGAAGGCGCGGTCGACCACTACGTCGCGATGACCCGGGCGACCCGCCGGCTCGTCGTCCTCACCGGCCCCTGACCCCGGCCGACCGTACTCCCCCCGGCCGGGTGACGGTGTCGCGAACGGCCGCGCCCCTGCGACCATGGATGGCAGCATCACCGCCGGAGGCACACCATGACCACCCCGTACGTCGGCCCGGGCTCGAACCCCGTGGACTGGGTCACCCGTCACTACCCCCGGCCGCTGCGCATCGCGCTGGACCGCCGCGGGGGCATCCCGCACACGGCCCGCAACACGGTGGTCCGCCAGCTCGGCCGGCGCACCCCGGAGCAGTTGCGGGAGCGGATCGAACGGCGCTGGTACCAGCGGTTCGCCCACCTGTCCGCGCCCGAGCTGCTGGAGCGGGCCGACGACATCGCGGTGCAGCTGGTGGAGTTGCCCGACTGCGAGGTCTCGGACCGGTGCGAGGACGGCTGGCTGCTGGACGAGGAGGCCAACTGCACCTGGTGCCTGCCCAGCGGGACGGTGTTCGACCTGCCCCGGGAGGACGTCGGCGACGGCCGGCGCTCCAGCGCCGAGACGGTCGCCAGGATGGCGGGGAGCATCCGGGACCGGATGCGCCAGGGGCGCCGCTCGTTGCCCGCGGCCGCCGAGCGGGCCCGCTCGGAGCGGGCCCGGCGGGAGGCCGGCGCGGGCCCCGAGCGGCCCCCGGGGCACCTTCCCCCCACCGGCTTCGGCGGAAATCCGGGGGCGCACCCGCACGGCCGCGGCTAGGTTGGCCTCGCCGGTGTCCTGGCACCGGCGCGGCCGACCAGTCCGAGACACCGAGGTGCGTATGACCGACCAGCCGGACGACCTGCTGCCCGCCACCCGCCGCGCGCTGCTGCACCGGCTGGCCACGGCCCAGGCGGAGGGCCGCACCCCGTCCCTGGTGGGCGCCGTGGTGCGGGACGGGCGGACGGTGTGGACCGGCGCCCGGAGCATGATCGACGACCATGCGCCCACCCCGGACGTGCAGTACCGGATCGGTTCGATCAGCAAGACCTTCGCCGCCGTCCTGGTACTGCGGCTGCGCGACGAGGGACTGCTCGACCTCGCCGACCCGCTGGAGCGGCACCTGCCGGGCACCGGCGCCGGTGGGGCCACCGTCGCGCAGCTGCTCTCGCACACCGCGGGGCTGGCCGCCGAGACCCCCGGCCCCTGGTGGGAGCGGACCGAGGGCACGCTCCGCCCGGAGCTGGCCGACCTGCTGGACGAACAGCCGCTGCGGCACCCCCGCGGCCGCCGCTTCCACTACTCCAACCCCGGTTACGCGCTGCTGGGCGCCCTGGTGGAGCGGCTGCGCGGCGCGCCCTGGGGCGACGTACTGGCGCGGGAGGTGCTCGAGCCGCTCGGCCTGACCCGTACCGGTCTGCTGCCGCGGGCGCCGCACGCGGGTGGCTTCGCCGTGCACCCCTGGGCGGACGTGATGCTGCCCGAGCCGCTCACCGACACCGGCCGGATGGCCCCGGCCGGTCAGCTCTGGTCGACCGCCGCCGACCTGGCCCGCTGGGCGGCGTTCCTGGCGGACGGCGACCCGCGGGTCCTGGTCCCGGAGACCGTCGCCGAGATGCGCCGCCCGGCCGCGCCCCCGGAGGAGGACTGGAGCGCCGGGTACGGCCTCGGGCTGCAGCTGCGCCGCCGCGACGGGGGCCTGCTGTTCGGGCACACCGGTTCGATGCCGGGATTCCGGGCGGGCCTGTGGGTCGGCGAGCGGGAGGGGGTGGCCGCCGTCGCGCTCGCCAACTCCACCTCGGGCACGCCGGGCCCGGCCGCGCTCGCCGCCGACCTGATCGCCATCGTGGCGGAGCACGAGCCGCCGATGCCGCGCCCCTGGCGGCCGCTGGCCGACCTCGACGAGGCGCTGCTGGCCCTGACCGGCCCCTGGTACTGGGGTCCCCAGGGCTTCACCCTGCGGCTGCGCGCCGAGCGGGCGCTGGAGCTGGTGCCGATGGCCGCGCCGGGCGGCCCCGGCAGCCGTTTCCGGCCCGGGCCGGACGGCACCTGGACCGGCCTGGACGGCTACTACGCCGGGGAGACGCTGCGGGTGGTCCGGGCCGCCGACGGCTCACCGGTCCACCTCGACCTGGGGAGCTTCGTGCTGACCCGGGAGCCGTACGGTCCCGCGTCGGCCGTCCCCGGCGGTGTCGAGCCCGGCGGCTGGCGGCCCGCCTGACCTCCGGGGTGCCCGCGCGCCCGGCCGCCCGGGCGCGTCCAGGCTTTGCCCGGGGTGATCCCGAGCAGGCAAGATAGGCCGGTGACCCTCCTGGACCTGATGCCGAAGCCCGCCACGCCCGACGCCCTCTACGAGACCTTCGCCGAATGGACGGCCGAGCGCGGTATCACGCTGTACCCGGCCCAGGAGGAGGCGCTGATCGAGCTGGTCTCCGGGAACAACGTCATCCTGGCGACCCCGACCGGCTCCGGGAAGAGCCTGGTGGCGGCGGGCGCGCACTTCGCCGCGCTGGCCGAGGGCAAGCGGACCTTCTACACCGCGCCGATCAAGGCGCTGGTCTCGGAGAAGTTCTTCGACCTGTGCAAGATCTTCGGCACCGACCAGGTCGGCATGATGACGGGCGACGCCAGCGTCAACCCGACCGCGCCGATCATCTGCTGCACCGCCGAGGTGCTGGCCAACATCGCGCTGCGCGACGGCGAGCGGGCCGACATCGGCCAGGTGGTGATGGACGAGTTCCACTTCTACGCGGAGCCGGACCGCGGCTGGGCCTGGCAGATCCCGATCCTGGAGCTGCCGCACGTGCAGTTCCTGCTGATGTCGGCGACGCTCGGCGACGTCCGCCGCTTCGAGGAGGACCTGACCCGCCGTACCGGCCGCCCGACCGCGGTGGTCCGCTCGGCGACCCGCCCGGTGCCGCTGTTCTACGAGTACCGCCGCACCACCCTGCACGACACCCTGGAGGAGCTGCTGAAGACCGGTCAGGCGCCGGTCTACGTGGTGCACTTCACGCAGAAGGAGGCGGTGGAGCGGGCGCAGTCCCTGATGAGCATCAACATGTGCTCGAAGGAGGAGAAGGACGCCATCGCCGCACTGATCGGCGGCTTCCGCTTCACCACCAAGTTCGGCCGGAACCTGTCCCGGTACGTGCGGCACGGCATCGGGGTGCACCACGCCGGCATGCTGCCCAAGTACCGCCGGCTGGTGGAGCGGCTCGCGCAGGCCGGTCTGCTGAAGGTGATCTGCGGGACGGACACCCTGGGCGTCGGCGTCAACGTGCCGATCCGCACGGTGCTGTTCACGGCGCTGTCCAAGTACGACGGCATCCGGGTGCGGACCCTGCGGGCGCGGGAGTTCCACCAGATCGCCGGGCGGGCCGGCCGGGCCGGGTTCGACACCGTCGGCCAGGTGGTCGCGCAGGCGCCCGAGCACGTGATCGAGAACGAGAAGGCCGTCGCCAAGGCCGGTGACGACCCGAAGAAGAAGCGCAAGGTGGTCCGGAAGAAGGCGCCGGAAGGTTTCGTCGGCTGGACCGAGGAGGGCTTCGAGAAGCTGATCGCCGCCGATCCGGAGCCGCTGGTCTCCCGGTTCAAGGTCAGCCACGCGATGCTGCTCTCGGTGATCGGCCGCCCGGGCAACGCCTTCGAGGCGATGCGCAAGCTGCTCACCGACAACCACGAGGAGCGCTCCGCCCAGCGCCGCCACATCCGCAGCGCCATCGCGATCTACCGTTCGCTGCTGGACGGCGGCGTGGTGGAGCGGCTGCCGGAGCCGGACGCCGAGGGCCGGATCGTCCGCCTCACCATGGACCTCCAGGAGAACTTCGCGCTCAACCAGGCGCTCTCCACCTTCGCGCTGGCCGCCTTCGAACTGCTCGACCCGACCTCGCCCTCGTACGCGATGGACGTGGTCTCGGTGGTCGAGGCGACGCTCGACGACCCGCGGCAGATCCTCGCCTCGCAGCAGAACAAGGCGCGCGGCGAGGCGATCGGCGAGATGAAGCGGGACGGCGTCGAGTACGAGGAGCGGATGGAGCGGCTCCAGGAGATCACCTACCCGAAGCCGCTGGAGGAGCTGCTCGGCCACGCGTACGACGTCTACCGGCGGGCGCACCCGTGGATCGGCGACCACCCGCTGCAGCCGAAGTCGGTGGTCCGCGACCTGTACGAGCGGGCGATGACCTTCACCGACTACGTCGGCCACTACGACCTGGCGCGCACCGAGGGCATCGTGCTGCGCTACCTGGCGGGCGCGTTCAAGGCGCTGGAGCAGACCGTCCCCGAGGACATCAAGACGGACGACCTCAAGGACGTCATCGCCTGGCTCGGCGAGCTGGTCCGCCAGGTCGACTCCTCGCTGCTGGACGAGTGGGAGCAGCTGGCCAACCCGACCGACCCGCAGGCCCCCGAGGTGCGCCTCGACGACAAGCCGGCCCCGGTGACCGCCAACGCCCGTGCCTTCCGGGTGCTGGTGCGCAACGAGATGTTCCGCCGGGTGGAGCTGGCCGCGCTGGAGAACTACCGCGAACTCGGCGAGCTGGACGGCGAGTACGGCTGGGACGCCGACCGCTGGGCGGACGCGATGGACGGGTACTGGGAGGAGTACGACGACCTGGGCACCGGGCCGGACGCCCGCGGGCCGCGGATGCTGCTGATCGAGGAGGACCCGGAGGAGGGTTCCTGGCGGGTCCGGCAGATCTTCGAGGACCCGGAGAAGCACCACGACTGGGGCATCAGCGCGGAGGTCGACCTGTACGGCTCCGACGAGGAGGGCCGGGCGGTGCTGCGGGTCACGGCGGTCGACCGGCTGGACGGCTGAGCGCCGCCCGGACGGCGACGGCCGGGCCCCGGACCGCGGTGGTCCGGGGCCCGGCCGTCGCCGTAGGGGCCTGCGGTCACGGGCCTGGGGTCACATCCAGACGAAGGGCAGACCGGCGGTGTAGCTGACGTTCCGGGTGGCCTCGTCGAGCGCATGGTCCGTCTCGGGTACGGCGGTGCGCTGGTCGGCGAAGCGGGAGACGGTGACCGTGAGGTAGTGGCCGACGACCGCCACCTTGCGGGTGGTGACCGGCTGTTTGGCGGCCGAGGCCGACGGGCCGGGCACGGTGGCGGGGGCGGTGCCCTCCGGCGGGAGGAAGAGCAGGGCGGCGGCGCCCTCACGGACCGCGGCCTCGGCCTTGCGGGCGCTGGCCTCGTCGGCGTAGCGCAGCACCGTGACGCTGCTGGTGACCTGCTGGTCGAGGCGGGTGAAGGCGACCAGCAGATAGCCCTGGCAGCCGGTGTCGCGCAGCGGGTCGTGGGCCTTGTCCTGGACGGTGTCGGTGCAGTCGGCGCCCTGGCCGGCGTTGGAGCGGCGGGCCTTGTAGCCGTCGAGGTCGAGGGCGCGCTGGGCGGGGAAGTACCGTTCGGCGGTGAAGGACTGGGCCTCGGTCTGCGGCGGGGCGGGCAGCACCCCGGGCACCGGCGGGCCGCTGCTGGGCTTGGTGCTGGTCGGGCCGAGGCCGGGTACCAGGTCGCCGGGGTTCGGCCGGGTGACCACCCAGCTGCCGCCGGCGGCGAGTCCGGCGAGGACCACCCAGAGCAGGATCCGGCGCGGGGTCACCCGCGGTCCCCGGCTGTGGGCGGGTGCCGGTTGGTGCTGGTGGGCTGCCGGTGGCGGGGTGGGCTCCCCCTGCGTGGTCATGGCGCAGATTCTAAGCAGTCCGGAATTCTGATCGGATCATGGGCCCGGATCGGCGGCGCGCGATCGGGCCCGCACGCCCTGTCCGTGTGCTGGGCGCCGGGCCGGGCGGCACCCACGTGACGCCCGCCACTACGCGCGGCATCCGCACTGTGACAACTCGCACACCCCGGAGCGGATCTTCTGGCGGGTTCCCTCTGGCGAAACGCGAGGTCCCCCAGGCAGGATCAGGCCCATGGATCTGCTCGACACCCTCACCGCCAAGGGCCTGCGCCGGGAACTCCCCACCCGCGAGGAAGCCCTGGCCGTCCTCGCCACCACCGACGACGAGCTGCTGGACGTGGTCGCAGCCGCCGGGCGGGTCCGCCGGCAGTGGTTCGGCCGCCGGGTCAAGCTCAACTACCTGGTGAACCTCAAGAGCGGCCTGTGCCCCGAGGACTGCTCCTACTGTTCGCAGCGGCTCGGCTCGAAGGCGGAGATCCTCAAGTACACCTGGCTCAAGCCCGATCAGGCCGCCGAGGCGGCCGCCGCGGGCCTGGCCGGCGGCGCCAAGCGGGTCTGCCTGGTGGCCAGCGGCCGCGGCCCGACGGACCGGGACATCGACCGGGTCGCCGACACCATCTCGGCCATCAAGGGCGCCAACGAGAACGTCGAGATCTGCGCCTGCCTCGGCCTGCTCTCCGACAACCAGGCCGAGCGGCTGCGCGCGGCCGGCGCCGACGCGTACAACCACAACCTCAACACCTCCGAGGGCACGTACGGCGAGATCACCACCACCCACACCTACGCGGACCGGGTGGACACCGTGAACAAGGCGCACGGCGCGGGCCTTTCGGCCTGCTCCGGCCTGATCGCGGGCATGGGCGAGAGCGACGAGGACCTGGTCGACGTGGTGTACGCGCTGCGCGAGCTGGACCCGGACTCGGTGCCGGTCAACTTCCTGATCCCGTTCGAGGGCACCCCGCTGGCGGAGGAGTGGAACCTCACCCCGCAGCGCTGCCTGCGGATCCTGGCGATGGTCCGGTTCGTCTGCCCCGACATCGAGGTGCGGATCGCCGGCGGCCGCGAGGTCCACCTGCGCTCGATGCAGCCGCTCGGCCTGCACATCGCCAACTCCATCTTCCTCGGCGACTACCTGACCAGCGAGGGCCAGGCCGGCCAGGCCGACCTCGACATGATCAAGGACGCCGGCTTCACCGTCGAGGGCGCCGGCGAGGTGACCCTGCCGCAGCACCGCTCGCAGGTCACCGGCGGCTGCGGTTCGGCCGCCACCGCCGACCCGGCGGCCGGCTCCTGCGGCACCGGCGGCGGCTGCGGCCCCTGCGGCGGCCACGCCCACGACGCGCCCGCCGAGGCCGCCGAGCCCGTCGCCGCCACCGAGACCGACGGCAACGGCGAGCTGCGCAGCGACCTGGTGAAGGTCCGCCGCCGCGGCGCCGGCACCGAGCTGGCCCCGAACGCCTGAGGCCCGGACCGGTGACACACGCACCCGCGACCCACGCACAGCAGCTCCTCGGCCTCGACCGGGCGCACGTCTGGCACCCGTACGGTCCGATGCCGGGCACCAGCACCCCGTACCTGGTGGAGTCCGCGTCGGGCGTCCGGCTGCGGCTGGCCGAGGAGGCCGGCGGGCAGCGGGAGCTGATCGACGGGATGTCGTCCTGGTGGGCGGCGATCCACGGCTACCGGCACCCGGTGCTGGACGAGGCGGTGCGTGACCAGCTCGGCCGGATGAGCCACGTGATGTTCGGCGGGCTCACCCACGAGCCCGCCGTACGGCTGGCCGAGCGGCTGGTGGAGATCACCCCCGAGCCGCTGCAGCACGTCTTCCTGGCCGACTCCGGGTCGGTGGCGGTCGAGGTCGCCATGAAGATGTGCCTGCAGTACTGGAAGTCGCTCGGCCGACCGGCCAAGCGCCGCCTGCTGACCTGGCGCGGCGGCTACCACGGCGACACCTTCCACCCGATGTCGGTGTGCGACCCCGAGGGCGGGATGCACCACCTGTGGGGCGGGGTGCTGCCCGACCAGGTGTTCGCGGCGGAGCCGCCGGCCGGCTTCGACGCCCCGCTCGACGAGGCGTACGCGGCCGACCTGGCCGGCCTGATCGAGCGTCACGCCGGTGAACTGGCCGCCGTGATCGTCGAGCCGGTGGTGCAGGGCGCGGGCGGGATGCGCTTCCACTCCCCCGCGTACCTGCGGCTGCTGCGCGACCTGTGCGACCGCCACGACGTGCTGCTGATCCTCGACGAGATCGCCACCGGCTTCGGCCGCACCGGCGAGCTGTTCGCCGCGGACCACGCGCAGATCGCGCCGGACGTGCTGTGCCTGGGCAAGGCGCTCACCGGCGGCTACCTGACGATGGCCGCCACCCTGTGCACGGGCAGGGTCGCCGACGGCATCAGCCGCGGCGAGGTGCCGGTGCTGGCCCACGGCCCGACGTTCATGGGCAACCCGCTGGCCGCCGCGGTCGCCGGCGCCTCCATCGACCTGCTGCTCGGCCAGGACTGGCGGGTGGAGGTCAAGCGGATCGAGACCGGGCTGCGCGACGGCCTGGCCGGGGCGTCCGGAGCCCCCGGGGTCCGGGACGTCCGGGTGCTCGGGGCGATCGGGGTCGTCCAGCTCGACCACCCGGTCGACATGCGGGCCGCGACCGAGGCCGCGGCCCGCGAGGGCGTCTGGCTGCGGCCGTTCCGCGACCTCGTCTACACCATGCCGCCGTACGTCACCGACGACGCGGACCTGGCCCGGATCACGGCCGCCGTGACCGCTGCGGCGGTGGCCGGATGAGCGTCCTGTTCATCACCGGCACCGGTACCGAGGTCGGCAAGACCGTGGTCACCGCGGCCGTCGCCGCCCTGGCCGGGCCCCGGGTCGCCGTCCTGAAGCCCGGGCAGACCGGCGTCGCACCCGGCGAGCCCGGCGACGCGGCCGAGGTGCAGCGGCTGGCCGGACCGCAGGTCACCGTCCGCGAACTGGCCCGCTACCCGGAACCGCTCGCCCCCGACACCGCCGCCCGCCGGGCCGGCCTCGGCACGCTGGCCCCGCGCGAGGTCGCCGACGCCGTGGCCGGTCTCGCCGACGGCCACGGCACGGTGCTGGTCGAGGGCGCCGGCGGGCTGCTGGTCCGCTACGACGAGGCCGGGCACACGCTGGCGGACATGGCCCTCGCCACCCGGGCGCTCGGCCTGGACGTCGAGGTGCTGGTGGTCGCCGCGGCGGGTCTCGGCACCCTCAACACCACGGCGCTCACCGCGGAGGCACTGTCCGCCCGGGGGCTCGCCGTCCGCGGTGTGGTGGTCGGCTCCTGGCCCACCGACCCCGACCTCGCCGCCCGTTGCAACCTCGCCGACCTGCCCGCCGTCGCCGGGGCGCCCCTGCTCGGCGCCGTCCCCCAGGGCGCGGCGGCCGAGGGCGGCGCCCCGTTCCGCACCCTGGCCCACGCCGCCCTCGCGCCTGAACTCGGCGGCGCCTGGGACGTCCTGTCCTTCACCGCCCGGTTCGTCCCGCCGCTGCCGTAGCCACGGCCGGCGGGAGGCCGGCGGCACGGCGCCGGTGCCGCCGCCTGCGGCGGGCATCCGGCGCGGCTACGGCCATGCCGTGCCGTGCCCGGTGGCGGCCGAGCCGGGGGGGTGACCGCGCCGATTGCGGAGCCCGTTCCGCGCGGCGGCAGCGGCGACCTCGCGGGCGTCACCGCGCCGGGCCCGAACGTGCCGCGCACATCCGGGCGGGCCCGCGGCGTGCCGTCACCACCCGACCCGGCCCCGCTCCCGTCGCCGCACCGAACCGCTCCGCAGCCTGCCCGCCCTCGCCGGTCGCCGCCTTCTCCCGCCCCCCATGGCCGGCTCCCGCCCGGTCTCCGCGATGCTCGAAAAAATCTTTCGCCAGGGTGTGACACTGCCGTGCGGCGCGGCGCTGAAGGAGGTGAGACGCAGGCACCGGCGGTGGCCGGGTGGCCCGTCTCGTGCCGCGCGGCCGGTGGGGTCCCCCTGTCCCCGCCGTCCGTGCGGCGCCGCGATCCCCGGTGGGGCGGCCGGTCTCCCCGGCCCGGCCGTCCCCCGGTCCGGCGCCCGTGGGTGCGGCCGGTCGGCTCGGCCGTCCCGGTGACCGGTGCGGCCCGGCCGGGTGTGTACGCGTGGCCGACGGGCCGTTCTGGCGGACGCTGGCCGTCCACCACCCGTTCCGGTCGGGTGGACGTGACGAAGCGAGGTCCGATGATCGGGGATGCCATCCGCTCCCGGCGGCAGCTGTTGCTGGGCTTCGGCGGCGGGGCGGCGGCGCTGCTGCTGGCCGCCTGTTCCAGCAGCAAGAGTTCGACCACCACGTCCGGTTCCGCCAGCGCTCCGGCGAGTTCCACGGGCTCGTCCGGACCGAGTTCCTCGGCGTCCGGGTCCGGCTCGGCGTCCGCCTCGGCCTCGGGTTCCGCCTCGGGCTCCGCGTCGGCTTCCGCGTCGTCCTCGGGGCCGGTCGGGTCGGCGTCCATCACCATCAAGGACTTCGCGTTCAGCCCGACGCCGCTCACCGTCGGGCCCGGCGCCCGGATCACGGTGACCAACCAGGACTCCACCTCGCACACGCTGAGCGCCAGCGCGGGCGGCGGCTTCGACACCGGCGTTCTGAGCCCCGGCGACTCCGCCACCATCACCGCGCCGTCCCAGCCCGGCAGTTACGCCTACATCTGCACCATCCACCCGAACATGCACGGCACCCTGGTCGTCCAGTGACGGCCCGTTCGGCGGCAGCTCTCAGCCGAGGGGCTTGACCCAGCGGCTCCACTGCTCCTCGGGGTGGTACCCGGCGGCCCGCCAGGCGGTGCGGCCGAGTTCGTTGTGGTCGAGGACCATCGCGTCGGCGCGCCGCCCGCCGAGCGCCTCGAACCGGGTCTCGGCGGCGGCGAGCAGCGCCGCGCCGATGCCCCGGCGGCGCCGGTCCGGGTCGACGGCGAGGCGGTAGAGGTGGCAGCGCCACCCGTCGAACCCGGCGATGACCGTGCCGGCCAGGGCGCCGTCGTGTTCGGCGACCAGCAGCGCCTGCGGGTCGCGGGTGATGAGAGCGGCCACCCCGGCCGGGTCGTCGCTGATGCTGGTGCCCTCGGCGGCCCGGGCCCAGAACGCCAGCAGCGCGGGGACGTCGTCGGGGACGGCGGTACGGATCACGGTGTCGGCCATGCCGCACTGTCTACCGGCCCGGACCCCCGCCGCCCGGGGAATTCCACCATCCGGACGGCGCGGGCGACGGGTGGCGGCGGAGGGTGTCAGCGGGCGGCGGAAGGTGTCAGCGGGCGGCGGCGAGCTGCCAGACGGTGGTGGCCTTGAGGGCGGTGTCCTCCAGGTCGGCCACCACCGGGACCTGGTAGGCGGCCAGTGCGGTGAAGCGTTCCCGGGGCAGGTAGGCGCGGCCCGGGTCGCCGACGATCACGACGGCCCCCCTGGCCCGGGCGCGTTCCAGGAAGGGCAGGAACCGGGCGGCCATCGCCCGCTCGTAGAAGACGTCCCCCGCGAGCACCACCTCGGCCGGGCCGCCGTCGCCGTCGAGCAGGTCCTCGACGGCCGCGTCGACCGTGACCCCGTTGGCCTCGGCGTTGATGCCGATCGCGGCGACGGCGTAGGCGTCGATCTCGGCGGCGCGGACCGACCGCGCGCCGCGCAGTGCGGCGGCGATGCCGATCAGCCCCGACCCGGCGGCCAGGTCGATCACGGTGCGCCCGGCCACCAGCTCGGGGTGGTCGAGCACGTACCGGGCGACCGCGACGCCGCCCGCCCAGGCGAAGGCCCAGAACGGTGGCGGCAGACCGATCTCGCCGCGTGCCGACTCGGTGGTCTCCCACAGCGCGATGGCGTCGTCGGCCATGTGCAGGCCGACCTCGGGGACGAACGGGACGGGGGTCGGGCGGGTGTGCGCCCGGACGAAGGCCGCGTCGGACTGCGCCGCGTCGGACACCGCCGCTTCGGACATCGCTGCGTCGATCCGGGGGGAGGTGCGAAGCTCGTTCGGCATCTCCGCAGCATACGGCCCGGCCGTGGGCCGTTCGCGCGGTTGCGGGCGGCCGACGGGCGGGCCGGGCGGGTCAGTCGGCGGCGGCGTACACCTTCCTGGCCGCGAAGCGGACGTCGGGGACGGGGTGGCGGCGCAGCGCGTCCAGGGCGGCACGCCAGCGCGGCGACGGGCCGCAGGCGGTCGCGCAGGCCTCGATCAGGGCGGTCGCCAGCAGGCCCGCGGCGAGTCCGCCGTCGGCGGTGAGCTGCTCGGCCGCGGCGAGCACGGTGTCCGGATCGGGCCAGGGGGTGTGGTGGCCCAGGTGGGCGGCGAGTTGACGGGCGCTCTCGGCGGCCAGCGCCGGACGGTCGTCGTGGGCGGCGGCCAGCGCGGCCAGGGCGCGGGTCAGGTCGGGGAGCGGCGCGTGCGGGTCGACGGCCCGGCGGAGCAAGGTGACGCGTGCGGGCAGGAGTTCGGGGTCGTGCGCGAGGTGGTCGGCGGCGGCGGTGAGGATCTCGGGACGGTGGATCCCCTGCTCGACCAGGTGGTCGAGGCGGCGCAGGGCGGGCAGGTCGCGGCCGGTGTCCTCCGGGCGGCCCGTGGCCAGGGCGGCGGCGGCCAGCTCGGCAAGGGTGCGCTGCAGGAGGCTGCCGAGGGCGGCGCCACCGAGCGGATGCGGCTGTCCGGAGTCGGCGAGGCCGCCGAGGACGAGCGCGGCGGACTGCCAACCCGACCTACGGGACAGGTCGGTGACCGTCTGTCGGACGACGTCGGCGGTCTCCGGCGCGTAGCCGGCCCAGTGCCGCATGGCCCGGACCGCGGCGCGGCGGACGCCGTCGCCCTCCTCGTCGGGTCGCCCGCCGGCCAGCCCGGCCACCAGCCGGGCGTAGGACGGCCGGTGGGTCTCGGGCAGGCCGAGCGGGTCGTCGGTGGCCAGCGCCAGCCGGACCCGGGGGGTCCCGGTGGTGGCGGCCTCCGCGAGCAGGTCCCGGACCGGCGCGCTGCCGAGCAGTCCGACGGCCCGGCGCACGATCAGGCTCCGGACGTCCGGGTGCTGGCCGGGTACGCGGTAGGCGGCGGCCAGCGCGGCGGCCGCGCGGTCCGGCGGCAGGTAGCGGGCCTGCAGCCGGACCGCGTGCGTGCGGGCGGCGATCTCGTCCTGGCCGATCGCTGCTGTCAACTCGGCCAGCGTGTCGTTGAGTTGGCCCGCCGGTGTGCGGGCGGCGATCCGGTCGGCCGCGTGCCCGGCGGTCCGGGCCCGCGCCCGGTCGTCGGTGTGGGCGGCCAGCGCGGCGAGGGCGGCGGTCGGGTCGGCGGCCGCGGCGAGCTCGGCCAGGGCGATCCCCGCGAGCGCGGTCCCGGGCCGCATCAGGTCCGAGGATCCGGCGAACTCCAGCAGGAGGGCGCGGCCGTGGTCGGGGCAGGCCGCGGCGGTGCGCAGGGCGTCGGCCCGTTCGGCCGGCGGCCGGGAGACGTCCTCGGCGACGGTCCGGGCGAGGCGGACGGCGGCCCGCTGCTGGCGGGGCGACAGGCGGTCGGCGTGGCGGGGGCCGGGGAGCGGCCTGCGGGCGGGGTCCGGGAGGAACCGTCCGACGGGCGGGGTGTCGCCGAGCAGCGGGTCCAGCAGGTCGGTGCGGCGGGCGGTGACCTCCACCAGGACCCCGGGCAGCACGAGCGCGGACGGCTCCCGGGCGAGCAGCTCGGCGACGCGCCCGGACCGGGTGGCCGGGGCCGCCAGCCACCGCGGCGCGGCGGCCCGGAACGTCGCGTCGTCGCCGTCGCGCAGCGCCGCCGCCAGCAGCTCCTGGAGTTCGGGCAGCCGGTGGGCGCGGCGGCCGAGGGCCTCGGTGAGCGCGAACAGCAGCCGTTGCCCGGGGGCGGTCTCCGGCCGGGGCCGCAGGGCCGTGAGGAGCAGCTGTTCCTGGCCGCGGCGCAGGGCGCGGTCGAGGCGTCCGAGGCCGTCCGGGCCGGGGCGCCCGGCGAGCTCGGTGAGCGTACGGACGGCCCAGCCGGGCGGCTCCCCGCCCGGCGCGGCCCGCCCGCCCGCCGGGGTGCCGGCCGCGGTCACCGGCCTGGCGGCGACCACCGTGCCGGCCGCGATCACCGTGACGGCGAGGTCCCGCAGCGCGGTACGGCAGGCGTCGGAGCTGTCCGGGGCCGCCAGGGCGTCCCGGGTGATGCGGTCGAGCGGGCCGGTGTCCGCGGCGGTGAACGGCGCCGCGCCGCGGGCGAGGCGTACCAGCGCCTCCAGGGCCGCCGTCCGGGGCCGGTCGCGCTCGTCGGGCAGCCGGGCGGCCAGGTCCGCGAGGAGCGTTCGGCGGGCGTCGTCGTCACGCGCGTACCCGGCGTTGGCGGCCAGGCCGCGCCAGGCCGCCGCACGGGTCGCCGGCTCGGGTGCCCGCGAGGCGGCCAGCAGTTCGGGCCCGGCCTCGCCGGCCGGGAGCAGGGCCAGCGTCGCCAGCCGCTCGGCCGCCGACCAGGACCCGGCGCCGGCCCGGGCCAGCTGGCGGCGGGCCTCGGCGTGGCGGCGCTCGGACGGCAGGGTGGCCAGGACCTGCGCGGTGCGGTGCGGACCGTCGGGTCCGGCGTCCGCGGTCACGGCGTCGTAGCAGGCGGCCCGCCGGTGCGGGGGCAGCGCGCTGAGCAGCGCGGCCAGCCGGGCGGGGTGGTCCAGCCACCGGCGGCCGAGGGCGGGCAGGGACGGCGGGTCGGCCGCGGCCAGCCTGCGCAGCGCCGCGGGCTCCAGGTGCAGCGGGAGCAGGCCGGCGGCGGGGTGAAGGCCGGTCAGGAGGCGGACGGTGCGTTCGGCGTCGGCCGCGGCGAGGGTGGCGAGCTGCCGCCGGAACGGTCCGGCGAGCGGGCCGGGGCCGTACCGTTCGAGCAGGGTGAGCACCCGGTGGGGGTCGGCGGCGCAGGCGGCGGCGACGCCGTGGACGCGCTGCTCCCACCACCTGGACCTCAGGGTGGCGGGCAGGTCGGCGAGTTCGCGTTCGGCGAGGGCGAGGACGGCCTGCGGCTGGTAGCGGCCCAGCCGGCCCCAGTGGTGGACGGCGTGGGCCAGCCCGGGCAGCAGCCGGGCGGCGGCCTCCGGCGAGCAGGCGGGCAGCAGCCGGGCCGCGTCGCGCTCTCCCCACCACTCGCGCACCTGCTGCACCAGCCGGTCGGCCGTGGCGGGCCGGCCGGCGGCGAGCAGGGCGCCGGCCAGTTCGGTGCGGACCAGCGCCGGGGCGTCCCGGAACGCGGCCTCGATCGCGGCCGGCGGGAACTCCGGCCGCCGCAGGGCCCGGCGGGCGTAGCGGCGCACCACGTCGTCGGGGTCGGCCAGCCGCCCGGCCAGGTACGGGGTGCAGCGGCCGTCGGCGGCGGCCAGTGCGGCGAGCCGTCGCCCGTACCGGCCCCGGCGGCCGAGTTCGGCCAGCGCGGCGGGCAGGCCGCCGTCGGTGGCGAGGGCGTGGGCCGCGCGGGCCAGGTGACGCAGGCGCAGCGGGTGCGGGAGCGGGTCGAGTTCGGCGAGCAGCCGGTCGACGGCGACGGCGGCGGCTGCGGCGGTGCCGGGCGCGACGGGTTCCGCGCCCGGGTGGTCGTCGGAGGTTCGGGGCATGGTCGCGATTGTGGTTTCGGGGCCGGGAGGGTGGCAACGCGGTTTCCGCCGCGCTCCCCGGTGCCGCCGCCGCCCGGTCCCGTACGGTCCCGTCCGTCCCACGGATCGGTCCCGTACGTCCCGCCGGTCGTCAGCCGCCCCGCGCGGGCCGGGAGCGGCGGGCGCGGAGCCCGCCCGGGGGGTCACCCTGAGCGTCCCCGACCTCACAGAGCGATCACGGGATACCTACCGGTTCGATACCGAAGCCGTTATGAGCTGCGGAAACGCTCGCGGGCCGGAGGGCCGCCGAGTAGGCTCCCGGCTGTGCCTCCGGGCGTGCCGTGCCGCCGTGCCGTGCATGCCGGGGGCGGACTCCCGCGGCATCCCCGGCAGCGACACCACCGCACCGGGGCGGACCGCGCACTCGGCACCGCGCGCCAAGGCTGTCGCGCGAAGCGGAAGGGCAGCGACTTGGCGGATCGGCTCACCGGAGGGGACTCCTCGCTGCTGCGTCGGATCAACGCGGCGGTCACCCTGCGCGCGCTGCGGGACGGGCAGTCGGTGACGCTCACCCAGCTGGTCGGCGACACGGGCCTGTCCCGGCCGACGGTGGAGGGTGTGATCGAGGGGCTGCTCGAGGCCGGGCTGGTCGCCGAGGTCGAGCACAGCCAGGAGAGCGGCCGTCAGCGGGGCCGCCCGGCGCGCTGGTTCCGGTTCCGGGCCGAGGCCGGGCACGTGCTGGGCGTGGAGATCGGGGTCCACGACGTCCGGATCGTGCTGGCCGACCTGGCGGGCGAGGTGCAGGGGACGCACGCCCGGCCGGTGGACGAGACGCTGGAGGCGGAGGAACGCCTCGGGCTGGTCCGCACGATGGTCGCCGAGGTGCTGCGCAAGGCGGGGATCTCCCGGGACAGCCTGTGGGCGGTGGCCGTCGGCACCCCCGGCATCGTCGACCGCGAGGGCACCGTGCAGCTCGGCACCGCGATGCCCGGCTGGACGGGGCTGGACATCGGGGCGCGGCTGCGCCGCTCGTTCCGCTGCCCGGTGGTGATCGAGAACGACGCCAACCTGGCCGCCATCGCGGAGCACTGGAAGGGCGCGGCGGTCGGCAAGGGCGATGTGGTGTTCGTGATGGCGGGGCTCAGCCCCGGCGCCGGGTCGCTGATCAACGGCCGGCTGCACCGCGGGTACGGCGGCGCGGCCGGCGAGATCGGCGCGCTGCACCTGCTCGGGCAGGAGGCCACCCCGGAGCGGCTGCTGTCCACCACCGGCAAGCCGCTGGATCCGCTGGACGAGGCCGCGGTGGCCCGGGTGCTGCGCCTCGCGCGCGAGGGTGACGAGGTGGCGCAGGTGGCCACCGACCGGTTCCTGCGGCGGCTGGTGCACGACGTGGCGGCGCTGGTGCTGGCGCTGGACCCACAGCTGGTGGTGGTCGGCGGGTGGGCGGCCGGGCTGGACGGGGTGCTGGAGCCGCTGCGCGAGCAGCTGGCGCTGTTCACCCTGCGGGCGCCCGAGGTGGCGCCGGCCGCGCTGGGCACGGAGGTGGTGGCGATGGGGGCGCTGCGGGTGGCGCTGGACCACGTCGAGGAGCAGCTGTTCGCGGTCGACCCGCCGGCCGGTCCGGGGCGCTGAACCGGCTGCCGCCGCGGGCGGGCCCGGGTACGGCGGCGCCCCGTCCCGGATCGGTCCGGAACGGGGCGGTGTGCCTGGGTCGGGTCGCTGCGGGTGGCCCCGGGCGGCCGCGGGTGGCTTCGGGCGGTCAGGAGGCGGAGCGGACCGGGGTCTCCGACTGGACCGGGGTGACCTCGACCAGGCCGGTCTCGCCGAAGGTGAGCTTGCAGGTGTCGGCGCGGTAGGTGGAGACGGCCAGCGCGACCAGCCGGCCGCCGGCCGCGTACTGGGTGGTGACCACCAGCACCGGGGTGCCCGGCGGGCGCTCCAGCAGTGCGGCCTGCTCGGCCTCGGCCACGCCCAGCTCGACCGAGCGGGACTCGCCGTCGACCCCGAGCCGTTCCAGCTGGCGCAGCACCGAACGGGCCCGGTCGGCCTCGCCGGTGGCGCCGACCAGGTGCGGCAGCGCGGGCAGGCGCGGCACCGCGGAGTCCGGCACGTGCAGGGATTCGGTGGCCACGGCGATGCCCTGGAGCATCCGCACCCGGCGCACGGTGTGCACGAGCGCGCCCTCGGCGACGCCGAGCGCCGCGGCCAGCTGGGTGGGCGCGGGGGCGCTCGCGCAGTCGATGACGCGCCAGGACTGGGTGCGGGCGGTGCCGGGCCAGCCCTCCTCGCTGCTGTTGACCGGGACGGCGGCGCGCGGGGCGGCGATCAGGGTGCCGATGCCGCGGCGGCGGACCAGCCGGCCCTCCAGCTCCAGCTGGTCGAGGGCCTGGCGCAGGGTGGCCCGGGCCACGCCGAAGCGGGCCGCGAGCTCGCGCTCGTTGGGCAGGATCTGGCCGGTGGAGAACTCGGCGTCGATGGTGCGGACCAGCACCGTGCGAAGGTGCCAGTACTTCGGCTCCGGCACCGCCGCGAGCTGTCCTTGAGCCACCGCTTGAGCCACCGTGTCCTCCACCCTGAAGGAGTGCCGCCCTGGCCTCCCCGGTGTTTCGGCAGGTGGGGAGGGCGGGCTTTATCCGTCCTTCTTTATTAAAGGTCTTTGCAGTAAGTGACCCTAGGGCTTGCCGCGCGAGATGGTCAAGACCAATGACGGGGCCCGGCGGGGGGCCGTCCGCCCCCCGGAAGGGGCCCGGGTCGTTCGCGTCGGTCCGGTACCCTCGCGGGGTGATCGTGGTATCGACAGTGAACGTGAACGGGATCCGGGCCGCCGCCAAGAAGGGCCTGGTCGAGTGGCTGGCCGCCACCAAGGCCGAGGTGGTGTGCCTCCAGGAGGTCCGGGCCGAGCCCGGGCAGATCCCCGCCGAGGTGCTGGAGCTCGAGGGCTGGCACGCGGTGTGGGCGCCGGCCGCCGCCAAGGGCCGGGCGGGCGTCGCCGTGCTCTCGCGGCGGGTCCCGGACCGGACCGTGATCGGATTCGGCTCCGAGGAGTTCGACGGTTCGGGCAGGTACGCACAGATCGACCTGCCGGGGCTGACCGTCGCCAGCCTCTACCTCCCGTCCGGCGAGGTCGGCACCGACCGCCAGGACGAGAAGGAACGCTTCATGGCGGAGTTCATCGTCCACCTCGCCCGGCTGCGGGCCGACGCCGCCGCCGAGGGGCGCGAGGTGCTGGTCTGCGGCGACTGGAACATCGCCCACCGCGAGGACGACCTCAAGAACTGGAAGACCAACCAGAAGAACGCCGGCTTCCTCCCCGAGGAACGCGCCTGGCTGACCCGGGTCCTCGACGAGACCGGCTACGTCGACGTGGTCCGCGCCCTCCACCCCGACCAGCCCGGCCCGTACTCCTGGTGGTCCTACCGCGGCCGCGCCTTCGACAACGACGCCGGCTGGCGCATCGACTACCAGATGGCCACCCCGGGCCTGGCCGCCATGGCCGCCGAGGCCCGCGTCGAACGCGCCGCCACCCACCCCGAACGCTGGTCCGACCACGCACCGGTCACCGTGGCCTACGACCGCAAGGTCTGACCCGGAGCGGCCCGGCCCGGTCGGCGCGGCGGGCAGCACCCTGCGGCGGCTCCTCCCGGAATCAATCCTCCGGGCCCGGGCGGTCAGGCTCCGGCCGGTGCCCCACTGCGGCGCGCGAAGTCCCGCACCCCGGGCAACGGGGCCGAGCTGTAGAGCAGGTCGGCGGTCATCGCCCGGAGCGCCGGTCGGCGGACCTCCTCGGGCGCGGCCTGCTCGACGGCGCGCAGCGCGGCGAAGGTCCGCTGCGGGTCGCCGAGCCGGTGCCACATCCGCGCGGTGTCGGTGGCGAGGCGGGCGCGCCGTTCCGCGGTGGGCAGGGACCGGGGGTCGATGCGCGCCGCGTACCGTACGCCTTCGTCGGGGGTGCCGAGGACTGTGTGCACCCCGATCCAGTACAGGTCGACCTGCGCGGTGGTGGCGTCGACGGTGAACAACTGCGTCCCCGGCTCGGCAGCCGGGAGGCCGTGGACGGCTTCCTCGGCGCCGGCCATCAGGTCCAGGGCGTCCGAGCGTTGCCCGCTGCACGCGGCGGTGTATGCCGCGGTCAGCAGGAGTGTCGCGGCGACACTGCGAGCCGCGGGACCGACGTCGGCCTCCGCCTCGGCGGTGAGGCTGGTGGCGGTACGGCGCAGGAGGTCGGCGGCGGCGCCGGGGCGGCCGGCCCGGCGCATGGCGATCGCGAGGACGCGGGCGGCTTCACCGATGACGGCGGCCCGGCCGCTGGCGCGTGCGGAGATGAGGGCCCGGTCGGCGGTGGCCCAGGCGATGTCCGCGTGCTGCTTGACGGCGAGTTCGGTGGCCAGGACATAGACGCGAGCAGTGGCGGCGTGCGCATCCTCGCCGGCCTGGCCGGTGCTGGTGTCGCGGGTGGCCTCGGCGGTGGCGACGAGGCGGGGAGGATCTGCCCGAGGCGGGTGTAGCGGGCGGCGGTGAAGTCCCGGCGGGCCGCGGTGAGGAGCTGGGTGAGGTGCTGCCTGGTGGCGGGCCCGGTCGGCGCGGGGGTGTAGAGGGCGTGTTCGAGCGCAGCGGCCGGGTCCGGGCCCGCGGCCGAGGCCGTGGCACCGGTGAACATCGCTGCGCCCAGGCCGGCCATGCCGGTGAGGAGTTCCCTGCGTAGCACGTCGTCCTCCTGAGCAGGTGTCACATCCCGTGCCAGCGTATCGGCTGGGTGTCGCCGGTGGTCGGAAGCGGCGAGCGTGACGCCCAGTTGTGCGGGATCCAGGCGCAGCGCGGCGGCGATCTGGAGCAGGACGTCGCGGCCCGGCCGAAGGGTACCGGCTTCGAGCCGGCTGACGGCGGACGACGAGTAGCCGCACAGAGCGCCGAGTTGGGCTTGGGTCATGCGTTCGGCTGCTCGGGCACCGCGGATGACCGCTCCGAGTCGCCGGGCCTGGAAGGTGGGCGCCGCCATGCGTCCCACGCTACCGAGAGTGGCCGGTTCGTGGCAGGGAGCGCACGGCGTGTGCGAGGCGCGCACACGGTGTGCGAGGTGAGCCGGAGACAGTTCCACGGCCGGGGCCGAGGCAGTTGTGTGGGTGGTGCCCGGCCGGCGCATCTCAGCCCGTCTCTCGGAGGAGAACCGCTATGAGCGCGAGCCTGCTCGAAGGTCCTGCTGCTGTGTCGAACCAGTCCCACGGCCCGGTCGCCCCGGGTAATCTGCCGGTGAAGAAGGACGAATCGGCGGCACGGTCATGCCCGATGTGCGGGTCCGGTGCCACCTACCAGACTCAGGACGGCCGGTGGGGCTGCACGCAGTGCGGGTCCACCTGGGCCTAGGTGGACGTGGAGGTCAGGATGGCCGATCGGCGAATGTGCGGCCAGTGCCGCCGAGCAGACGCGGTGATCGAGGACCTGGATGCACAGCCCCCGACCCCGTGGTGCCTGGACTGCGCACTGGTCCTGATGAAGGTCGGCGATCCGGTGGTCCACTACGTGGAGTTGCAGGGCGGGGCGCTGTACACGCTGGCGCTGGAGCAGCGCGGCACCACGGAGACCCTTCGGTTTCGCTGACGCCGGCGGGTCCCGGCGCCGGCCGTCGGGGAGGATCACGACGGCCTGACCGGAATGTGCGCCGGACGATCACTGCCGCATGCCGCTGTGCCCCGCCGTGCTCGGCGGGGCACAGTCGTGTCCGGCGGCAGCGCCCGGTGCGCAGAGTCACCGGTTGGCGCCGCGCGCAGGAGTTCCCGGGTGGCACCGATCGCACCGGCCGCGCCGGGTGTGGCCTGGCGGGCGGGCTGTCGGTGGGCCTCGCTACTGTTCCTCACCTGATCACCTGTGCGAGGAGAGGGGCGGGGCTGTGCGGCGCTGGGAGTTCGTCGAGGGCGGCTCGGACAAGTTCTGGGAGGCCGCGGTCGACGGTGCCGTGGTGACCGTGCGCTACGGCCGGTGCGGCACCGACGGTCGGGAGCAGGGCAAGGAGTTCCCGACCGCGGAGGCGGCGCAGGCGCACTTCGCCAGGACGGTCGCCGAGAAGGAGCGCAAGGGCTACCGCGAGATCGGTGCGGGGGCGGGTACGGAGCCCGATGCGGCCGCGGTTCCGGTGCCCGTGGCGCAGCCCGGCGTGTCCGCGCCCACGGCCGGGGCCGCCGGTCCCGAGGACGAGGACGTCTTCGTCATGCCGGACGCCTGGCGTCGGGTCCTGATCCCGCGCCGGGGCGGCATTCCCCGCAAGCCGTCCGCGCCGGGGAAGGAGCCGGTGGCCTCGTACCGCGACGGGCTGCGGCAGACGGGGGACTGGCTGGAGCAGACGCTCACCTCGGAGCGCAGTGACCCGGGGCTGGTCACGGCCGCCCGCGCCCATCAGTCCGGCAGCCGGGACCCGCTCGGTGCGGCGGTGCTCGCCTCCGTGTTCTCGAACCGCAGCAACAACGGGCCCCGCGTGGCCGTGGACGCCTGGGTGGCGGAGTTCGGCCTGCCGTTCGCGGCCAGGGCCACCGTCGAGCTGTTCACGACGGCTGTCGAGACCGACTGGATCCACCAGAGGTCCGTCCACCCCCGCGTCGTGCGCGGGGCCGACCGCAGGCACGGCGGGTACCGTCCCGCCGCGGACCGGGTCCGGTCGCTGCTGGCGGACTGCGACGAGGAGACCCACCGCGCGGCGGTCGAGGCCCTGGCGGGCTGCCGGAACAGCCTGACCCGCCTGGTGGTGGCGGCGTACCTGGTGCCGTCCGAGACCGCCTGGGTCGAGGAGTGCGTCGCGTCGGGCTCCCGTCTGACCGCCGCCGAGTGGTCGATGGTGCTGTGCTCGCTCTCCGCGGCGGAACCGCTGGAGAAGCTCCCCCCGCTGCCGAGCCTGGGCTATGACGGTTGGTCCACCGAGATCATCGCGACCGTGGCGGAGGGCCTCGGCGGCGACGCAGCACCGGTGATGCTGCACGACCTGACCACCAGATACCACAACAAGGACGGCCGGAAGCGGATCCTGGACGCGCTCGCCGAGCTCCCCTCCGACGCGGGCTTCCGCGGGCTACTGGCCCAGCAGGACGGCATCAAGTCCACCCGCGCCGCCCTCGTGGCCGGTCTCCGCCGCTTCCCCCGGCGTGCCGTGCGCCTGCTCGCCGAGGCCGCGGTGGCCGCCACCGACCCGGCCGCGCGGCAGCTCGCCCGGCAGCTCCTCACCGGCCACGTCGCCGTCCACCGCGCGACCGCGCTCGAACTGCTGCCGGAGCTGACGCCGGAGCAGGCGGCCGTGGTGGAGCCGCTCACCGAGGTCGGCGACCGGGTGGCGGAGGTCGCCCCCGACTCGCTGCCCGAGCTGTTCACCAGTCCGCCGTGGACCCGGCCGCGGTCCAGCGCCAAGCCCCGTGTGCTGACCGGCCTCACCGTCCCGGACGGGCCGCGGCTGAACTGGCTGCCGGGCGAGCGGGAGGCGTGGGCGGTCTCCGAGTCCTGGTACGCGCGTTGGTCGGACGGCGACTGGCCGCGGATCGCCGACGCCGTCCGGGCGGCCGACGGCCGGTCCGGGGCGGGGCGTGGCTCCAACCGGCACGAGGAGGTGGCGCTGTTCGCGTACGGCGACCAGGAGTTGGGCCGGCCGCTGATCGCGCGGTGGCGCGGCGGTGAGAACATCTGGGAGGCCACCGGCGCGCTGCGCCGGGTCGCCGCCCGCTTCGAGGCGGACGCGTTGGAGCCGATGCTGGCCTCCGCGCTGCACAACCCGGCCGCGCACGCGTCCCTGCTGCTGCCGTACCTGGACGTCCGGGTGGCCGGGACGATGGCGGACTGGCTGGTGCGGCTCAAGTCGGCCGGGGACACCGCCCGTTCCTGGTTCACCCGGCACGGGCTGGACGCGGCCCGGCTGCTGGTGCCCGCCGCGGTCGGCACGGCCGGCCCGGCCCGGCGCAACGCCGAGCAGGCCCTGCGCGTGATCGGTGCGGCGCACGGCGCACCGGCGGTGTGCACGGTGGCCGGGGAGTTCGGCCCGCAGGCGGCGGAGGTGGTGGGCGCGCTGCTGTCCGCCGATCCGTTGGTGAACGTGCTTCCGGCGAAGCTGCCCCGGCCCGGCGACTGGGCGGAGCCGGTGATGCTGCCGCAGCTGCTGGTACGCGGTGGCGGGGGCGCCCTGCCCGCCGAGGCGGTGCGGCACGTGCTCACCATGCTCGCGCTGTCCAAGCCCGGCGCGTTCTACCCGGGTCTCGACCAGGTGGCGCAGGTGTGCGAGCCCCGGTCGTCGGCGGAGTTCTGCTGGGCGGTGTTCGAGCAGTGGCGGCTGGCCGGCATGCCCGCCCAGGACGGCTGGGCGCTGCACGTGCTCGGCCGGTTCGGTGACGACGACACGGTCCGCCGGCTGACGCCGGTGCTCCACGCCTGGCCGGGCGAGGGCGCGCACCACCGTGCGGTGGACGGCCTGGAGGTGCTGGCCGCCATCGGCAGTGACGTGGCCCTGCTGCACCTGCACGGCATCGCGCAGCGGGTGAAGTTCAAGGCGCTCAAGGCGCGGGCGCAGGAGAAGATCGCCGAGGTGGCGGCCGGTCTCGGCCTGTCCGGCGAGCAGTTGTCCGACCGCCTGGTGCCGGACTTCGGGCTGGACGCCGACGGGACCACCGTCGTCGACTACGGCACCCGGACGTTCACGGTCGGCTTCGACGAGCAACTCAAGCCGTTCGTGCTGGACGCGGCCGGCGTGCGCCGCAAGGACCTGCCGGCCCCGGGGGCGCGGGACGACGCCGAGCTGGCACCGGCCGGGCGCAAGCGCTTCGCAGCTCTGAAGAAGGACGTCCGCATGGTGGCCGGGGACCAGATCCGCCGCCTGGAGGACGCGATGGTCACCCAACGCTCGTGGACGGCGGAGGAGTTCGGGCAGCTGTTCGTCGGGCATCCGCTGCTGTGGCACCTGGTGCGCCGGCTGGTGTGGCTGGCCGAGGCGGACGGCACGTCGACGGCGTTCCGGGTCGCCGAGGACCGCACCCTGGCGGACGCCGAGGACGGGCTGTTCGTGCTGCCCGCCTCGGCGACCGTCCGGCTGGCCCATCCGCTGCTGCTCGGCGACGACCTGGCCGCCTGGTCGGAGCTGTTCGCCGACTACGAGATCCTGCAGCCGTTCCGTCAGCTGGGCCGCCCGGTGTACGCGCTGAGCGAGGCGGAGCGGGCGGGCCACCGGCTGACCCGCTTCGAGAACGGCCCCGCGCTGCCGACCGCCCGGCTGGTGGGCATGGAGCGGCGCGGCTGGCGCCGCGGCGAGCCGCAGGACGCGGGCGTGGAGCGCTGGCTGTCCCGCCGGGTGGGCCCCGACCGGTACGTGGTGCTCGCCCCGGAGCACGGCATCGCGGTCGGTATGCACGACGTGTATCCCGAGCAGCGGGTGGAGACGGTCTGGCTCGACGTCCGCCCGGGCGACTACCGGACCCACGACCGGACCTTCCCGACCCTCGCCGAACTCGACCCGGTGACCGCCTCCGAGGTGATCGCCGACCTCACCGAGCTGACCGCCCCGTGACGGCGCACCGTCCCGCCGACCCCCACGCCGTCCACCCCGTCGGCGGCGACGCGTCACGCCCCGCCGGCGGCGACGCGCACCACCCCGCCGACAGCCGCGCGAACCACCCCGGGAGGGCCGCCGTGACCACCACCGCCGAGGAGCAGCTCCAGCGGCCGCCCGCCGAGGTCCGGTACGCCGAGGAGCTGGCCGCGCTGCGCGCCGGGGACCGCGACCACCGGCCGCCGGGCTGGGAGTTGAGCCTGCGCGCGGCCCGCCGGTTCATCGTCGGCGACGAGGCGGCCGGCATCGCCCGCAAGTTCGTCGGCGATCCGGCGCTGGTCGAACGCGCCCTGGTCACCCTGGCGACCAACCGCGGCCTGCTGCTGGTCGGTGAGCCGGGCACCGCCAAGTCGCTGCTGTCGGAGCTGATCGCGGCGGCGGTCAGCGGCACCTCCCGGCTGACCGTGCAGGGCGGCGCGGCGACCACCGAGGACCAGATCAAGTACTCCTGGAACTACGCCCTGCTGGTCTCCGAGGGACCGTCCACCCGTTCGCTGGTGCCGGCGCCGATGCTGAGGGGGATGGCCGAGGGCCGGGTGGTCCGGTTCGAGGAGATCACCCGGTGCCCGCTGGAGGTGCAGGACTCGCTGCTGTCCCTGCTCTCCGAGCGGGTGGTGGCCGTTCCCGAGCTGGACGGGCCGGACGGCATGGTCTTCGCCAAGCAGGGCTTCAACGTGATCGCCACCGCCAACACCCGTGACCGGGGGGTGAACGAGATGAGCTCCGCGCTCAAGCGCCGGTTCAACTTCGAGACGGTCTTCCCGATCTCCGACCTGGACACCGAACTCGCCCTGGTCGAGGCCGAGTCCGGGCATCTGCTGCGCCGTTCGGGGGTGGCCGCGGCCCCGGACCGGGACCTGTTGGAGGTACTGGTCACGACCTTCCGCGAGCTGCGGGCCGGCGAGGGCGGCGACCGGCTGTCGGCGGTGCTGAGCACCGCCGAGGCGGTCTCGGTCGCGCACGCCGTCGGGCTGCGCGGCTGGTACCTGCGCGGTGAGCCCGGCGACGCGGCCGACCTGGTCGCCAGCCTGGCCGGGACCGCCGCCAAGGACAGCCCGGAGGACCTGGCCCGGCTGCGCCGCTACCTGGAGCAGCGGGTCCCGCGGCGGCGCGGCCCGCACTGGCAGGCCGTGCACGACGCCCGCCATCTGCTGGCCGGCTGATGCCCGCGGTCTTCCTCGGGGTCCGTCACCACTCGCCCGCCTGCGCCCGGCTGGTGGCGGACACCGTCCGGCGGCTGCGGCCCGGGTACGTCCTGGTCGAGGGCCCGGCCGACCTCAACGGCCGGCTGGACGAGCTGGCGCTCGGCCACGACCTGCCGATCGCCGTGTTCGGCCACTACCGCGACGCCGAACGCACCGCCACCACCTGGGCGCCGCTGTGCGACTACTCGCCGGAGTGGGTGGCGCTGCGGGAGGGGCGGGCGGCCGGCGCGGAGGTGCTCTTCGTCGACCTGCCGTCCTGGCACCCGGCGTTCGCGCTGCGCGCCAACCGGTACGCCGACGCGGAGGCCCGGTACGCGGAGGCGACCGCCCGGCTGTGCGAGCGCTTCGGCACCGGGTCGGTGGACGCCCTGTGGGACGGCCTGTTCGAGGTGGCCCCGGCGGACGGGCTCGCCGAGCGGCTGGACGCCTACTTCGACCTGGTCCGCGGCGACGCCGAGGCGGACGAGGGCGACCGGGCCCGGGAGGCGTACATGGCCGACTGGGTACGCGCCGTCCTCGCCGAGGCGGGGAGCGCGACCGTGCTGGTGGTCACCGGCGGATTCCACACGCCCGCCCTGCGTGCCCTCGCCGCGCGGCCCGCGGAGTCGCCCGGCCGGCCCGCGCTGCCCGAGCCGCCGCCCGGCTCCGTCCACGGCAGTTACCTGGTGCCGTACTCGTTCCGGCAGCTCGACGCCTTCGCCGGGTACCAGTCCGGCATGCCGTCACCCGCCTACTACCAACGGCTCTGGGAGGACGGGCCCGAGGCCGCCGCCGACCACCTGCGGCGGTCCGTGGTCGCCCGGCTGCGCGGGCGCCGCCACCCGGTGTCGACGGCCGACCTGGTCGCCGCCGCCGCGCTCACCGGCGGCCTCGCCGCCTTGCGCGGCCACCCGGTGCCGGCCCGTACCGATGTGCTCGACGGCCTGGCCGGTGCGCTGGTCAAGGACGATCTGACCCAGCCGCTGCCCTGGTCCGAGCGGGCCCCGCTGGCGCCCGGCAGCCACCCGGTGGTGGTCGAGATGGTCGCCGCGTGCAGCGGCACCCGTACCGGGCGGCTGCACCCCGACACTCCCGCCCCGCCGCTGGTCCATGACACCGCGGCCCGGCTCGCCGCCATCGGCGCCACCGGCAGCCGCCCGCTGACCTGCGACCTGACCACCGGGGAGGGACTGACGGCGAGCCGGACCCTGCACCGGCTGCGCGTGCTCGGCGTACCCGGCCGCCACCGGACCGCCGGTCCCGCCCACGGCGCCGACCCGGTCACCGCCGAACGCTGGGAGGCCGTCCCGGAGACCGGTCGCGACGCCGCGCTGATCGAGGCCGGCGCGTACGGCGCCACCCTCGACGAGGCGGCCGCCGCCGTGCTCGCCGAACGCGCCCGCACCACCGGGCCGGCGGACAGCGGGCTCGCCGCCCTGCTCTTCGACACCGTCCTGTGCGGCGCCACCGATCTCACCGACCGTCTGCTGACCACGCTCGCCGGCAGCGTCGCCCGCCACCCCGACCCGGGCGCGCTCGGCGCCGTCCTGGCCACCGCGCTCGGCCTCTGGCGCCACGACCGCGTGTACGGCGCTGCCCGCAGCCCGCTGCTCGCGGCGGTCCTGGACGGCGCCGTCGGCCGCGTCCTGTGGCTGGTCGAGGGGGCCCACGGCCGGTCGGGCACCGACCCGGGCCGGCTGGCGGCCGTCGCCGCCGTCCGCGACACCCTGCGCCACGCCCCCACCGTGCTCACCGTCACCGGCGAGGACGCCGCCGCCCTCGCGCTGCGGATCGCCCGCGACCCGCACGCCCCCGCCGACCTCCGCGGCGCCGCGCACGGCCTCCACCTCGCCCTGGCCCCCGCCGCCGCGCCCGACCTGGCCCGGGCCGTCCTGGCCGCGGCGGGCGACCGCGGCACGCTCGGCGACTGGCTGGGCGGGCTGTTCGCCCTCGCCCGCGAGGAGGTCACCGCCGACGCCGGCGACGCCTCCCTGCTGGCCGCCGTGGACTCCGTCCTCGCCGGGCTCACCGACGCCGAGTTCCTGATCGCCCTTCCGGCGCTGCGCCAGGCGTTCGCCTGGTTCCCGCCGCGCGAGCGCGAGCGGATCGCGCGGCGCCTGATCGAGCGCCGCGGTCTGCGCGGCTCGGCCCGCGGCCTGCTCCGCACCACCGCCGATCCCGTGCGGCTGGCCGCCGCCCGCGCCCTGGAGGAGAACGTGACCGCCCTGCTCGACCGCCACGGCCTGCGGGACGCCCGATGACCCCGCCCGAACCGACCCCCGACCGGACCGCCCGGATCCCCGTTGAGGCCCCCGACCGGGTCCCCGACCCGGCGCTGGAGCGGTGGCGGCTGGTCCTCGGCTCCCCCGCCGAGCCGTGGACCGGCCGCCCCGACGCCGAGGGCGCCGCCCGGGACGCCGCCCTCGAGTGGCTGTACGGCCGCGACGAGGACCTCGACCGGCGGGGGGTCCGCAGCGCCGGGCTCGGCCACTCCCGGATCACCGCGGTCGACTGGCTGGACGACGTCCACCGCCTGTTCCCGCGCGAGACGATCGAGCGGCTGGAGCGCGACGCGGTCGAGCGGTACGGCATCGAGGAGATCGTCACCGACCCGACGGTGCTGGAGCGGGTGGAGCCGAGCGCCGCGCTGCTGCGCGCGGTGCTGCGTACCAAGCACCTGATGAACGAGGACCTGCTCGGCCGGGCGCGCCGGATCGTGGCGGCGGTGGTCCGGCAGCTGACGGAGCGCCTGACGCCGGAGCTGCGCCAGGCGTTCACGGGTGCCAGGTCGGCGCGGGCGAGCCGGCGCCCGCTCGCCCGGGACTTCGACTTCCGCCGGACCGTCCGGGCCAGTCTCGGGCGGTACCGTCCGGCCGAGCGGCGGATCCTGATCGAGCGGCCGCACTTCCACTCCCGTACCCGACGGCACCTGGAGCAGTGGCAGCTGATCCTGCTGGTCGACCAGTCCGGGTCGATGGTGGGTTCGGTGATCCACTCCGCGGTGACCGCGGCCTGCCTGTGGGGCCTGCCGGGCCTGAAGACCCATCTGGTCGCGTTCGACACCCAGGTGGTGGACCTCACCTCCGACGTGACGGACCCGGTGGAGCTGCTGATGCGGGTCCAGCTCGGTGGCGGTACGGACATCGCCCGCGCGGTCGACTACGCGGCCGGCCTGGTGGAGAACCCGCGCCGCACGATCCTCGCGGTGATCAGCGACTTCTACGAGGGCGGCGACCCGTACCGGCTGGTGCGCACGGTCCGCTCGCTGACCGGCCAGGGGGCGACGGTCCTCGGCCTGGCCGCGCTGGACGAGGAGGCGGCCCCGGCCTACGACCGGGAGCTCGCCGGGCGGCTCGCCGACGTCGGCGCGCACGTCGGGGCGATGACCCCGGGGATGCTGGCCGCGTTCGTCGCCGATCGGCTCGGCCGGTGAGCGCCGGGTCCCGCGCCGACCTGCTGGCCCTGGACGAGCAGACCCTGGCCGCGCTGGCCAACCGCGGACTGGTCAAGCGCGCCGCCCGGGAGGTCGCCGCCGGGGACGGGCCGGTGCCCGCCCTCGACCCGGACGGCACGCTCCGCGACACCTGCCCCGACGGCAGCACGGTCGCGCTGCCGCCGGGCACCGGGCTGGACGGCGGCAGCTGCACCTGCGGCGCGCCGGGCGTCTGCCGCCACCGGATCGCCCTGGTCCTCGTCCACCAGCGGGCCGCCGCCGACGCCCCGGCCGCACACGAGCCTCCCGGCCCGCCCGGTTCCGGGCCGGCACCCGACGCGTGCTGGTCCCCCGGGGCGCTGGACGACGCGGCGCTGACCGCCGCCGTCGGAGCCCGCGCCGTGGCCGCCGCCCGCCGGACGCTGGAACGCGGCTACTCCGCCCGGCTGCACCACGCACGCCCGGACGATCCGCAGCCGGCCGCCGAACTCGCCGCCTGCACGGTCCGGTTCCCCGTCCCCGGCGAGCTGGGGTTCGCCGTCACCGACGCCGCCCGGGACCGGCGCGGCGAGATGATCGCCCTCGCGGTCTGGGCCTTCCGGGCCGCCGACGGCCGCCCGACGGTCACCCTCGGCGGCCGTCCCGGGCCCGGTCCGGGCCTCCCCCCGGTGCTGGCCGCCGCCCTCGAACTCGCCGGTGAGCTGCTGCTCGACGGCGTCGTCCACGCCGGGCCGGTGCTCACCGCCGGCCTCCACCGGGTGCGCGCCGAGCTCGCCGGCCACTCCCTGCACTGGCCGGCCGGGCTGGTCGCGGATCTGATCGGCCAGCTCGACGCGTACGCGGCCCGGGCCGCCGACCACCGGCCCGAGGAAGTGGCCCTGCTCCTGGCCGAGTTGGACGCCCGGCAGCGCGCCGCCGACCATCCGGGCGCGTCGTGGCCGGAGGTGCTCGGGGTCCGGGAGGCCGCCGAGACCCCGCTGCGACGGGTCCGCCTCACCGCGCTGGGCTGCCGGGTCCGTGGCACCGCGACGGCCCGCTCCGCCGAGGTCTTCCTGGCCCACCCCGCCGCCGCGACCGTCCTGGTGCTGCGCCGCCGCTGGGACGTCCCCGGCGACGGCCGACCGCCCACCGGCCACGAGCCGGCCGCCCGCCGGATCGCCGGGCACCGCCTCGGCGCCCTCGCCACCGGCAACGTGGTCAGCGAGAGCGCCGTCCGCGGCGCCGACCGCGAACTCGGGCTCGGCCGGGGCCGGATCGCCGCCACCACGGTCACACCGGTCGGCAGTTCCTGGACCGATCTGCCCGCCCCGCTGCTGCTCACCGACCTCGACGCCCACCTGCGTTCCCTGGCGGGCCGCCCGCCGCGGCTGATCCGGCCCCGGATCGCCGCGGAGTCCGTGCACGTGGTGGCGCTGTCCGCGGTCGAGGGGGTCAGGTACGACCCGGCCGGGCAGCGGCTGGAGGCCGCGGTCCGCGACGCCGCCGGCCACCCGGCCACCGTGGCCGCCACCCACGACCCGGCCTGCCCCGGCGCCCTCGACGCGCTCGCCGCGGCCCTCGGGAGCGGCGCCGTCTCCCACGTCAGCGCCACCGTGCTGCGCGCCGCGGGCCGCACCGTCCTGGAGCCGGCCGGGCTCCTGGTGGGCGGCACCGTCGTGGTGCCCGACCTCGCCGCCGGCGCCGGTAGCGCGGCCCTCATCCCCGCCCCGCCGCCGCCGGCCGACCCCGTCGCCGCCGGCCTCGCGGAGGCGCTCGCCGCCCTCGCCGACCTCGCCCACCGGGGCCTGCGCCACCCGGACGGCGGGACCCTCACCCGTCTGGACCGCGCCGCGGCCCGGCTGCACCGGGACGGCCTGGCCGCCACCGCCGGACTCCTGCGCGCGCTCGCCCACGCCGTCCGCGCGGACGACCCGGACGCCGCCGTCCGTACGTGGTCGGACGCGGCCGTCCGGGTCGCCGTCACCATCGAGGCGCACCGGGAGACCGCCGCCCGTCCCTGAGATGCCCGCCCGCCACAACCAAGGTTAGGCTTACCTTGCTTTAATCTGACGGACCGTCTAGTTTCACAGCATGATCACATCTCTCCGGCGGATGGCCGCCGTGGGCGGCCTCCTGCTCGCAACGGCCCTCCCCCAGACGGCCGTCGCCGTCGCCGCGCCCGGTCCCGCGCCGGTCGGCACCACTTCGGTCGGCACCGCTCCGGTACCGGCAGGCAGCCCGGAAGTGCCGCGGCCGACCGGCCGCCTCCCGGTCGGCACCAGGATCGTCCGGTTCCAGGACCCGGCCCGGCCCGACCCGTGGAAGCCGGCCGCGGGCAGCCGCGACCTCATGGTGACGCTCTGGTACCCCACCACCGCCACCCGCGGCGAGCGAGCGCCCTACGTGTCCGCCGAACTCTCCCGCAGCATCGAGAACATCCCCGACCTGGCCCGCCTGCGGACCCACGCCGTGCTCGACGCCCCGGCCGGCAGCCGTCCGCGCCCGCTGGTCCTGCTGTCGCCGGGCTTCGGCCTCAGCCGCACCTCATTGACCTCCCTCGGCGAGGAACTCGCGAGCCGCGGCTACGCGGTGGCGGCCGTCGACCACACCTACGAGGGGCCCGTCGAGTTCCCGGGCGGCCGCATCGAGGTGTGCGAGATCTGCGGCCCCGACGCCGACAAGGGCGCCGTGGTACGGGGACGCGCCAAGGACCTGGCCTTCGTGCTGGACCGGCTGACCGCGCCGGGCTCGCCCGTGCCCGTCGACGCCCGGCACGTCGGCGTGGTCGGCCACTCGATCGGCGGCGCAGCCGCCGTCGAACTGCTCGGCCAGGACCGGCGGGTGGACGCCGCCGTCGACCTGGACGGCGACTTCTTCACCGAGCCGCCCGCCGCGGGCCTGGACCGGCCGGTGCTGCTGATCGGCGAGCAGCGGACCGGGGACCCGCTGACCTGGGCCGCCACCTGGGAGCGCCTGCGCGGCTGGAAGCGCTGGCTGGACGTCGGCGGCGCGGGCCACCTCTCCTTCACCGACGTGCACTGGTACGTGGACGCGCTCGGCACCCGCGACCAGGTCCCGCCGGAGGAGTCCGGCCCGGTCTTCGGCACCATGAAGGGCGCCCGCGCCGACACCGTCACCCGCGCCTACGTCGGGGCCTTCCTCGACCGGCAGCTGCGCGGCATCCCGGACCCGCTCCTGGACGGCCCCTGCCCGGCCTTCCCTGAGGTGGCCTTCCTGCGCAGGTAGCAGGTAGCGGTAGCGGGCCGCCCGCCGGCGCCGCCCGGGCCGGCCGCCTCACTCCGTCCGCTGCGCCGGGGCCGGCCGGACCGGGTGCTTGCTCAGGATGGACACCCGGTTGAAGGCGTTGATGGCGATGGCCACCCAGACCACGGCCGAGATCTGGTCGTCCGTCAGGGCGTCCCGGGCGGCCGCGTAGGCGCTCTCCTGCAGACCCGCGTCCGACGGGTCGGTGGTGGCCTCGGCGAGGGCGAGGGCGGCGCGCTCCTGCGGGGTGAACAACTCGGTGTCCCGCCAGGCCGCCAGGACGCCGAGGCGCTGCGCGGTGTCGCCGGCCTGCAGCGCGGCCCTGGTGTGCAGGCTCAGGCAGTACGCGCAGCCGTTGATCTGGGACACCCGCAGGTTGACCAGTTCGACGAGCCTGCGGTCCAGCCCGGCGTCGGCCGCGACGGCGCGGACCTCCTCGGCGGTCGCGAGCATCGCGCGGTACGCCCGGGGGCTCTGCTTGTCGATGAACACCCGCCGCCGCGCCGGGGCCTGCGTCACACCACTGGTCACAACGCTCACGCGAACTCCTCCGGCAGATCCACTGTCGCCCGCCACTACGCCATGGCATAGTAGTTGAATATAGAACCACTTTAGCAGTGGCCGAAGAGGGAGCGTACCCAGCGTGAGCACCATCGAGACCGACCCCACCGATCCGCAGCCCGCCGCCCCGGCGCCCGGGCCGGCCGGGACAGCCGGAGCGGCCGGCACCCGGGGGCCGCGGGTGGAGGTGCTGCCCGCACGGGACGTCCCGCTCGGCGGCCCGCGGGCGATGACGGTCCGGCGCACCCTCCCGCAGCGGGCCCGGACGCTGATCGGCGCCTGGTGCTTCGTCGACCACTACGGGCCCGACGACGTCGCCGTCAGCGGCGGGATGGACGTCGCCCCGCACCCCCACACCGGCCTGCAGACGGTGAGCTGGCTGTTCAGCGGCGAGATCGAGCACCGGGACAGCCTCGGCGTGCACGCCTTCGTCCGGCCGGGCGAGCTGAACCTGATGACCGGCGGCCACGGCATCAGCCACTCCGAGGTGTCCACCCCCGGCACCACCGTCCTGCACGGCGTCCAGCTGTGGGTGGCGCTCCCGGAGCAGCACCGCCACACCGCCCGCGACTTCCACCACCACGTGCCGCGGCCCGTCCCGCTGGAGGGCGGCGAGGCGCGGGTGTTCCTCGGCACCCTCGCGGGCGACACCTCCCCCGTCCCCACCTTCACCCCCCTGCTCGGCGCCGAGCTCACCCTCCGCCCCCACGGGACCACCACGCTCGCCGTCGACCCCGCGTTCGAGCACGGCCTGCTCGTCGACCACGGCGACGTACGGATCGCGGACACCCCCCTGCGCCCGGCCGAACTCGGCTACCTCGCCCCCGGGTCCGCCACCCTGACCCTCACCAACACCGGCGACACGACGGCCCGGGTCATCCTGATCGGCGGTCCGCCCTTCGAGGAGCGGATCGTGATGTGGTGGAACTTCATCGGCCGCGACCACCAGGACATCGCCGCGGCCCGCGAGGAGTGGGAGCGCGGCTCGGACCGTTTCGGCAGCGTCGCGGGCTACCCCGGGGACCGCCTCCCGGCCCCCGTCCTACCCGGGGCGACCCTCACCCCGCGCGGCAACCCCCCGGTGCCGCGCTCCGGCTGAGGAGTCCCCGGGCCGCCCTCCCCGGGCGGCCCGGGCCCCCGGCCCCTCACTCCCGGTACAGCAGCACCGTGGCACCGGCCAGCACCGCGCTGGCCACCAGCGCCCAGGCGGTCTGCCCGTGCAGCACCAGCACCGCGCCCGGTGCGGCGCCGGCCAGCATGGTCGCGACCGCGAGGATCCGGCGCCGCTGGCGCGGCGCGGCGCCGCCCGCCGGGCGGGAGTCGGCCGCCAGGCCGGTCAGGGTGAGGGTGAGCACGGTGGTGGTGAGGTCCGGCACGCCGAGGCCGCGCACGGCGCCGTTGCGGATCCCCATCGCCACGGCCAGCAGGGCGATCACGGCGTACTGCACCAATCCGGTCACGCCCCCGGCGAAGACGGCGGCCGCGGCCGCGCCGTGCAGGGCGACCTCGAGCACCAGGGCCGAGCGCAGCCAGCGGTCGCGGCGGGTGGCGGCGCCCCGCGCGACGAGCCGTCCGGCCAGTCCCGCGCCGAGCAGGAAGGCGGCGAGGGAGGTGAGCGAGCCCGCGACGGAGAAGCCGGGGGCCCCGGCCAGGGCGAAGGCGATGACCACGACGTTGCCGGTCATGTTCGCCGTGAAGACGTGGCCGAGGCCGAGGTAGCTCACGGCGTCGATCAGGCCGCTGACGGCGGTGAGCGTGAACAGGGCCAGCGCCAGCGGGTGACGGTCGTGGACCTGGGTCCCGGGGAGCGGTTGCTGCGGCCGGCCGGCGGCGGGATCGACTGCGGGCGTGGTCACCACGCCTCCTCTCGAAAGTGGCGGATCGTCAGAAGAAGCACGGGTCCAGCGGCGCCGGCCCCTGGCCCCGGCCCTGGCCCGGAAGGGCGAGACCGCGGGCTTCGCGCCAGGCCAGCTGCTCGCCGGAGGCCGCCGCGGCCTCCGTGACCCGCTCGGCCTGCCGGGCGCCGGCCAGGCCGGGCGCGGGGGTGGCGTGGTAGCCGCCGAACCGGGTGACCGGGCTCCACGCCGGTGTCGCCGACGGCAGCTCGGGAGCCAGTCCCTGGTGTTCCTGGGCGCCGTGGACGATCCGGCCGCCGACCACGGTGAGGACGGACTCGATGTGCGCGATGTCCGCCTCCGGCACGGTGAAGTAGTCGGCGCTCAGCACCACCAGGTCCGCGTAACTCCCCACCGCCAGGCGCCCCTTGACCTCCTCCTCGCCGGTGAGTCGGGCCCCGCCCAGGGTGTAGAGCTCCAGGGCCTGCTCGCGGTCGAGCCGGTTGTGCTCGGCGGCGAGCCGCCGCCCGCTGACCGCGCGGCCGGAGACCAGCCAGTGCAGGGCGACCCACGGGTTGTAGGAGGAGACCCGGGTGGCGTCGGTACCGCCCGCGACGGTGAGGCCGCGGTCCAGCATGGCGCGCAGCGGGGGCGCCTCGGCGGCGGCCGGGGCGCCGTAGCGGTTGACGAAGGCCTCGCCCTGGAAGGAGAGGCGGTTCTGCACGCAGACGGCGCCGCCGAGGGCCGCGATCCGGTCGAGGCTGTCGGGGCTCACCGTCTCGGCGTGGTCGAAGAGCCAGCGGTTGCCGTGCGGGAAGAGGCCCTCGGCGGCGAGCTTCTCGAACACGGCGAGGTCCCGGCGGATGGTCTCGTCGTAGGTGGCGTGCAGCCGAAAGCCCCAGCCGTGCTCCATCAGCAGGCGCACGGCCTTCTCGAACTCGGTCTCGTAGGAGCCGAGTTGCGGCCGGGGTTCGGTGAAGTTCTCGAAGTCGGCCGCCGCCCAGGTGAGGTTCTCCCCCGCGCCGCCCAGGCGCAGCCAGGCGTCGCCGTCGCCGGGGCGGACGGTGCTGACCCAGCGGTTCAGGTCGTCCAGTTCCTGCCCGGCGGTCTGCGGGAAGAGGTGGTAGGCGATCCGCAGCGTCAGCTCGCCCCGGCGGGCGAGTTCCATGACGGTGCCGTAGTTCTCGGGGAAGCTCTGGAAGCCTCCGGCGGCGTCGATGGCGGAGGTGAGGCCGAAGCGGTTGAGCTCGCGCAGGAAGTGCCGGGTGGAGCCTTCCCGGTCCGCCTCGTCCAGCACCGGGGCCTTGGCGAGGGTGGAGTAGAGCAGCAGCGCGCCGGGGGCGGCGATCAGCAGGCCGGTCGGTTCACCGTCGTGGCCGCGGACGATCTGGCCGCCGGCCGGGTCGGGGGTGTCCCGGGTGAAGCCGCCTGCGCGGAGCGCCGCCCGGTTGAGCAGCGCCGACTGGTAGAGGTGCAGGACGAAGACGGGGGTGTCGGGGGCCGCGGCGTTGAGTTCGTCCAGGGTGGGCAGGCGGCGCTCGGCGAACTGGTCGGCGGACCATCCGCCGACCACGCGCACCCACTGGCCGGGCGGGGTGCGCTCCGCCTGGGCGCGGAGCATCGCGAGTGCCCGGCGCAGCGTCGGGACGCCGTCCCAGCGCAGCTCCAGCACGTAGTTGAGGCCGCCGCGGATGACGTGCAGGTGCGCGTCGTTGAGGCCGGGGACGGCCCGGCGGCCGAGCGCGTCGACCACCCGGGTGTCGGGGCCGACCAGCGGGACGACGTCCGCGTCGTCACCGACCGCGGTGATCAGTCCGTCCCGGACGGCCAGCGCGCTCGCCCGGGGGCGGCGCGGGTCTCCGGTGTACACCTTGGCATTGCGGATGACCAGGTCGGCGGGCTGGTCCGGAGCGCCGGGGCGGATCCCGGCAACGGGCATGCTGGACAACGGAGTTCCCCTTCGGAACGGCGGCGGCTGACGGGTGGGGCGCGGGCGATGCGGACGCTCCGCCCGTGGGACCACCCGGCGAACCTAGGCGGCCGCCGGTGTCCCGAGTGCCTTCACAGCGCATCGGCGGTTGTCCCGCAGCGCACGGCGGACGCGGCTGACCTGCGGTTCGCGTCGGTGCAGTGTCGGACCAGTCCCGGGCACGGAGCGAGCAGCCACGTCCGGCGGCGCGAACTAGCGTCGTGAACGTACCGCCCCGCCGACCCGGCGGGCGTCGGATGCACCACCGACTCCCCTGCTCCTCATGGAAAGAGACGCATCATGGTCGACCTCTCCACGGTCCACGCCGCTCCGAGCCCGGACCTGCTCACCCCGGACAACGCGATGATGCTGTTCGTCGACCACCAGCCGCAGATGTTCTTCGGCACCGGCAGCGGCGACCGCACCTCCATCATCAACTCGACCGTCGGCCTGGCGAAGGCCGCGAAGATCTTCGACGTGCCGGTGGTGCTCTCCACCGTCGCGGCCGAGTCGTTCTCCGGCCCGATCCTCCCGCAGCTGCAGGCGGTCTTCCCGGACCAGGAGGTGGTCGACCGGACCAGCATGAACGCCTGGGAGGACGAGGCGCTGGTCGAGGCGGTCAGGGCGACCGGCCGCAGCAAGATCATCCTGTCCGGCCTGTGGACCGAGGTCTGCCTGGTCCTGCCCGCCCTCTCGGCGCTCGAGCAGGGCTACGAGGTGTACGTGGTCGCCGACGCCTCGGGCGGCGTCAGCCCGCGCGCCCACGAGCACGCCCTGCAGCGGATGACCGCGGCCGGCGCGGTGCCGGTCACCTGGGTGCAGGTGCTGCTGGAGCTGCAGCGCGACTGGGCCCGCACCGAGACGTACGTCCAGGTCACCGACCTGGTCAAGGAGCACGGCGGCGCGTACGGGATGGGCATCGTCTACGCCCAGTCCATGATCGACCCGCACGCCGCCGGCTGACGGATCCCGACCGATGACCGACCGGAGCACGACATGAACACGGGCCTTCTCCTGCTGCGGGTGGTCGCCGGCCTGCTGATCGCGGGTCACGGCGTCCAGAAGGTCAGCTTCCGCCTGGGGGGCAGCGGACTCGCCGGCGGCACCGCGGAGTTCCGCGGCGACGGCTTCCGCGGCGGCAGACTCACCGCGCTGGCCGCGGGCTCCACCCAGATCGGGGCCGGGCTGTTCCTCGCGTTCGGCCTGCTCACCCCGCTGGCCTGCGCGGGCGTGATGGGCGTGATGACCGTCGCGCTCACCGTCAAGTGGCCGCACGGCCTGTGGGTCCAGCACGACGGGTACGAGTACCCGCTCGTCCTGGTCGTCACCGGCGCGGCCCTGGCGGCGACCGGGCCCGGCGAGTGGTCGCTGGACCGCCTGCTCGGCCTGGCGCACTGGCCGCTGTGGTGGCTGCCGGTGGCGGCGGTCGCCGGCGTCGGCGGCGGCCTCGCCACGCGGCTGGCCCTGCACCGGGCCTGAGCCCCGCCGGGCCTGAGCCTGCGCCGGCCCCGGGGCCACGACACCCCCGCACCACCACCCCCCGACAGCCCGGGTTCCAGGGTCCTGCCTTCCCTGGAACCCGGGCCCACCCGTTTTGGAGGAGCACCGATGACATCCGCGAGATCCGCAGGCCCGGCCTGGGCCCCGCTGCGGGAGAAGGTGTTCCGGGCCCTGTGGCTGGCCCAGTTCGTCTCGAACGTCGGCGGCTGGATGCAGACCGTCGGGGCCCAGTGGCTGCTGGTCGGCCACGGCGCGGCGCTGGTCTCCCTGGTCCAGGTCGCGGCCGGGCTGCCGGTCCTGCTGCTCGCCCTGCCGGCCGGGGTCCTCGCGGACCTCGTCGACCGCCGCAGGCTGCTGATCGGCATGCAGACGGCCATGGCCGCGGTCGCCGCCGTGCTGGCCGCGCTCGCACTGTGCGGCGTCCTCGGACCGTGGTCGCTGCTGCTCCTGACCTTCCTGCTGGGCTGCCTGACCGCGCTGAACGGCCCGGCCTGGCAGGCGCTCCAGCCGGACCTGGTGCCGCGCGGACAGCTGCGGCCCGCCGCGGCGCTCGGAGCGGTCAACATGAACGTGGCCCGGGCGGTCGGGCCCGCGCTCGGCGGCGTGCTGGTCGCGGCCGCCGGCGTCGGCTGGACCTTCGCGTTCAACGCCGTCTCGTTCCTCGCCATCCTGCTGGTCCTGCTGCGCCGGCTGCCCGCCGCCCCGGCGCCGGGCCGCGGCCAGGAGCGCGAGCACGCGCTCGCCGCGCTGCGCGCCGGCGGCCGCTACGTGCGCAGCGCGCCGGGCGTGCGGCGGATCCTGCTGCGCAGCGCGCTGTTCGTACCGGGGGCGGCCGCGCTGTGGGCGCTGCTCCCGGTCGTCGCCGTCCGGCGGCTCGGCCTCGGGCCCACCGGGTACGGCGTCCTGCTCGCCGCGGTGGGGCTGGGGGCGGTCCTGGCCGCGGCGGCGCTGCCCCGGCTGAGCACCCGGCTGGGCGCGAACGGCCTGCTGGCCGCGGCCGGGGCGCTGACGGCGGCGGCGCTCGCCGTCACCGCCGTCACCACCCGGGCCGTGCTCGCGGGCGCGGTCCTGCTGCTGGCCGGCGCCGCCTGGATCTGGGGGCTGTCCGTCCTCAACGCCGCGCTGCAGCTCGAACTGCCCAACTGGGTCCGGGCCCGGGCGGTCGCCTGGTACCTGCTGGTCTTCCAGGGCGGCAACGCCCTCGGTGCGCTGGTGTGGGGCCAGCTGGCGCAGCGGGCGGGGCCGACCGTCGCGTTGATCGCGGCGGCGGCGCTGCTCGCGCTCGGCGTGCTCTCGCTGCGCCGGTATCCCCTGGTGGACGAGCGGGCCGATCCCTCGCTGTCCGACACCTGGCCGGAACCGCGGCTGACCGTCGAACCGGCTCCGACGGACGGCCCGGTCCTGGTCACCGTCGAGTACCGGGTGGCCGACGAGCACGCCCCGGCCTTCGTGCGGGCGATGCGCGAGGTGGCGGCGTCCCGGCGGCGGACCGGGGCCGTCAGCTGGGGCCTGTACCGCGATGCGGCGGCGCCGCACCGGTTCATCGAGACCTTCACCGTGGTCTCCTGGGCCGAGCACCTGGCCCAGCACCACCGCCGCTACACCGGGATCGACCGCCGGTTCGAGCGCACCGCCCGGGAGTTCGTGCAGGGCGAGCCGCTGACGAGCCACGCCCTGCTCGCCCGGGCGTGAGCCGCGCCGCCGCTCAGCGGGGAGGCGCGTGGACCGGGCCGCCCTGCCGCGCGGCGGGCGACGGCCCGGAGAACCGACCGAGCCGCGGCCCGCTGGGTGCGGGCCCTGGCTTAGGGGGGGGGGGGAAACACGGAGGAGCACACCCCGGCCACGTGGCGTCCGACGTCCCGGAGAACCGCCAGGCCCGCGTCCTGTGGGGTGCGGGCCGCGGCTCGGGGGTGGGGGCGACGCGTGGCGGCGCGCCGCCGGTCAGCGCCCCGGGTGCGGGTCGTGGATCTCGGCCACGTAGCCGCCGGGGAACTGCACCAGGGCGGAGTCCCGGTCGGCCGTCGTCTGCGGCCCCCACAGGACCTGGGCGCCGGCCGCCCGGGCCCGGGCCAGCGTCGCGGCCAGGTCGTCGACCTGGTAGCCCGTCAGTTCCCGGCCGAACGGGTGGGGCAGGTGCCCGTCGGTGGCCTGGACCACGGTGTCCCCGAACGGACCGGTGATCCTGATCCGGTGGTAGGTGGTGCCCGGCATGCCGAGCTCGGCTCCCGGTGCGCGGGGGTCGTCGGAGACCACCCGGCCGCCGGTGAAGCGGAGGTAGCTGTGCAGGAAGGCGCGCAGCGAGCCGGGCGGTACGTACAGCCGGTTCTCCGGCACCGTCGCCAGTGCCGGGTAGGCGGGCGGCGTGGTGTGCCAGTACAGCTGGGCGTCGATGCCGCCGGGGAACCGGATGACGGCGTCCCGCCCGATCGGGTCGTCGAACGGGGACACCACGACATCGGCACCGGCGTCCTCGGCCTTGCGGACACTCCGGTCGAGGTCCTGGACCAGCCAGCCGGTGCGCTCGGTCCCGAACGGGTAGGGCGCGGGTGTCACGTAGTCGAAGACCGAGAGCGTACCGGCCGGTGAGAGGACCAGCTCGGAGTAGGTGCTGCTCGGGGTGGGCGTGACGGTGACCAGCGCCTTGCGGGTGTGGCTGCCGCCGAACGTGGCCTCCCAGCTGGTGACGAAGGCGTCCAGGGACCCCGGGGTCACATAGACGTGGGTGGTGTCGTACTGGGCGCCGACCGCGAGGGCCCTTTCGGCGGCGGGTGCGGCCTGCGCGGGCGGGCCGGTGGTGGCCGAGCCGACCGCGAGCAGCGCGGCGGCGACCGCCGCGGCCCGCAGCCGCACGGCGAGGCGTGAACGCATGGGATTTCCTCCTGAGGGATGGGGTGACGGCCCGGTGGTCTCAGCGGTCACCGGCCAGGCGGCCGAGTCCGGCGTCCCAGTCGATGAGTTCGGACTCGGCGCCGCGGGGCACGAGGGCGAAGCTGTGCTTGCGGAGCCAGGTGCGCAGCGGCCTGACCGGGACGTCGAGCACGGCCGCGCCGTCCCGGCCCTGGAGCATGATCCGCAGCTGTGGGCGTCCGTGGCAGTGGCACGGCGGCCAGATCCGCACGTCGCCGAGGCCCGCCGGCCGGTACAGGCCCTCCCACAGCAGGTCGCGGGAGAACTCCCAGGTCCCGGCGGACCCGTCGGAGCCGGGGAATTCCAGGACCACGGCGAAGGGGGCGTCGCGGTGGTAGCCGAAGCTCACCGGAACGTCGATGAACTGTCCTTCGCCGACGAAGAGTTGCGCCTCCAGCGGCAGCCTGGTGGAGTTCGCTCCCGCGGCGGGACCCTGGTTGTGCATCGGGTGGCGTCCGGGCACGGTACCTCCAAGATGGTGACGGGTGGTGCGGTGTCTCAGCCGGCCTGCGGGGTGGCCACGAGGTGCTCGGCGAGGAACCAGACCTGGGCCTCGCCGGTGCGGATGACCTGGGAGACCAGGAGGTCCTGGGTGCCGTCGTCGCCGAGCTGCGCCGTCCGGCCGGCCGCGTCGCGGGCCTCGGCCAGGATGCTCTCGTGGGCGTCGAGCAGCCGCGAGAGCATCGCGGGCACGGACTCGACCCCGTCCGGCGGACGCGGTACGCCGGTGATCTCGGCGGCGTGGCGGGGGTCGCCGACCGCGACGCCGCCGAGCATCCGGACGCGCTCGGCCAGCACGTCGACCAGGTCCAGCTGCTCCTGGGCGTGCTTGTCGAGGAGCAGGTGCAGTTGGTAGGAGGTCGGGCCGTGCACGTTCCAGTGGTGCTTCTTGTAGAGGGCGTACAGGAACTGGGTGTCCGCGAGGAGGCGGTTGAGCCGCTGGCACGCGTACTGCCGGGCGTCGTGGGACAGTGCGATCGGCAGCTGGGTGACGGTCCCGAAGGTCTGGATCTCGGGATCGTGCTGGTGGAGGCGCGGTTGGGTGCTCATGGGGGTTTCTCCCGGTCAGCCGGTGACGGCGCGGACGGCGGTGCGGATCAGGTCGGCGACCGGCCCGGGGGCCGCGAGCATGACCAGGTGCGAGGCGTCGGCCTCGACGGTGGTCATCCCGGCGCGCCGGTAGCCGAACCGTTCGACCTCGGGGTTGATGGTCCGGTCGGCGGTGCAGACCAGCCCCCAGGACGGCTTGCTCCGCCACGCGGCGACCGGCGCGGCCTCGCCGAAGGCCGCCGCGGCGAGCGGGCGCTGCGACACGGCGAGGACGCGGGCCAGCGCCGGGTCGACGTCGGCGGCGAAGATCTCCGGGAAGCGGTCGGGCTCGACCGAGACGTCGGTGCCCTGGTTGCCGGTGCCGTGCCCGTCCGTGCCCGGCAGCGGGAACGGCGTGTACACCAGCGCCGAGGCGAGCTCGGAGGCGGGGAACCGGCCCTGCAGCTCGCCCAGGCTCTCCCCCTCCTCCAGCGCGTAACCCGCCAGGTACACCAGTGCCTTGACGTTCTCCTCGGCGCCGGCCACGGTGATCACCGCGCCGCCGTACGAGTGGCCGACCAGCACGACCGGCCCGGGGATCTGCCGGACCACCGACGCGAGGTAGGCGGCGTCGCCGGTCAGGCTGCGGTTGGGCACGGCCGGTACCAGCACCTTCAGTCCGTCGGCCAGCAGCTCGGGGACGACCCGGGCGAAGCTGGAGGCATCGGCGAAGGCGCCGTGCACCAGCACGACGGTGGGGGTGTCGTTCGTCGTCATTCCTCTGTCCTTGGGAGGGGTCGGCCGCGCCGGGGTCCCCGGCGCGGCGGTGTACGGATCGGTGGCGGCCGGTCAGGCCGTCCGCAGCGCCTCGCGCAGCGTCTGGACCGCCAGGGTGATGGCGCCCTGCGCGGAGTTCGACGGACGCAGCGCGTTGAGCATCACGAAGTCGTGGATGGTGCCGAGGAACCGGACGGCGGTGACCGGAACGCCGGCCTGGCGCAGCTTTCCTGCGTAGGCCTCGCCCTCGTCGCGCAGCACGTCGGCCTCGCCGGTGATGACCAGCGCCGGCGGCAGGCCGGTGAGCTGCTCGGTGGTGGCGCGCAGCGGCGAGGCGGTGATCTCGGCGCGCTGGGCGGGGTCGGTGGTGTACTGGTCCCAGAACCACTGCATGGCGTCGCGGCGCAGGAAGTAGCCGGTCGCGAACCGGTGGTAGGAGTCGGTGTCGAAGGCGGCGTCGGTGACCGGGTAGAACAGCACCTGCTGCACCAGCGGGACGTCCCCGCGCTCCTTGGCCATCAGCGTCAGTGCGGCGCTCATGTTGCCGCCCACCGAGTCGCCGGCGACGGCGAGCCGGGACGCGTCCAGGTCCTTGGTGTGTCCGTCGGTGACGACCCAGCGGGCGACGGTGTAGTTCTGCTCGATGGCGACCGGGTAGCGGGCCTCGGGCGACAGGTCGTACTCCGGGAAGACGACGGCGGCCTGCGCGCCGACGGCCAGTTCGCGGACCAGGCGGTCGTGGGTGTGTGCGTTGCCGAACACCCAGCCCGCGCCGTGGATGTAGAGGACGACGGGGAGCGGGCCGGTGGCTCCGGCGGGTCGCACGATGCGGGCGCGGACCGAGCCGGTCGGGCCGCCCGCCACCTCGATCCACTCCTCGTCGATCTCCGGTCCGGCGGTCCCGCCGGACTGCACCTCGTCGACCGCCGCGCGGCCCTTGGCCGGGCCCAGGTCGAACAGGTAGGGCGGGTTCGCGGTGGCCTCGGCGAACGCCCGGGCCTCGGGCTCCAGGGTCGGTCCGGCGTCGGTGGTGTTCAGGTCGGACATGTCGTCACCTCGGGGTCTCGTTGTCCGGTCGGATGCCCCTCAGGCTAGGAACGCGCAGGTCCGAGGGGTGTGCCGACGGCGCACCGCCTCCGGTCGATCCGCGCACCCCGGGCCGGGCCGCCGGTGGCGGACGGTCCGGTGCGAATTTCCAGTTCTCCGGCCCGAAGCGGTAGGAATGGGGCGAATGACATCGGCGGGCCGGGCGGGAGTGCGATGGGCGACGCGAGCGGGACCCGGTTCGGCCGGATGCTGAGGGAGCTGCGGCAGGCCCGCGGCCTGACGATCGAGGAACTGGCGGAGGCCTCCGGCGTCTCGGGACGGGCGATCGGCGACATGGAGCGGGGGCGCAGCCTGCGCCCGCAGCGCGGTACCGTCACCGCGGTCGCGCAGGGCCTCGCACTGGACGAGGCCGCCCACACCGAACTGCTGGCGGTCGCCCGGGCCGGCCGGACGGACGGCGGGCCGGCCGCCGCCCGCAAGGCGCCGCCGTGCGCACTGCCCAGGGGGGTGCGGGACTTCGTCGGCCGTCAGGAGGAGCTCGCCGTGCTGCGCGGCCTGGCGCGCGGGCCGGCCGCCGCCGGGCCGGACGCGGGCACCGCGGCCCCGCCGGTGGCGGTGGTGTTCGGCGCACCGGGCAGCGGCAAGACCTCGCTGGCCGTCCGGCTGGCCGAGCAGCTCGCACCGGAACTGCCGGACGGCGCGTTCCTGCTGGACATGCAGGGACTGGACGCGCAGCCGCTGTCGCCGCAGGCGGCGGCGGTGCGCCTGCTGGCGGCGTGGGGTGCGGGTGACCAGGACCTGGCGCAGCTGGGCCCGGACGAGCGGCTCGCCCGCTACCAGGAGGTCGCCGGCGGGCTCCACGGGGTCCTCGTGCTGGACAACCCGGGCCACGAGGCCCAGGTCAGGCCGCTGCTGCCGCGCGAGGGACGGCTCCTGGTGGTGGTGACGAGCCGCCACACCATGGCCGGTCTGGAGGGGGTGCGGCGGGTGGAGCTGCCCGTGCTCGATCCGCCGGAGTCCGGGGCCCTGCTGCGGGCCGTGGTCGGCGCGGCCCGGGTGGACGCGGAGCCGGACGCCGCCCGGACCATCGCCGAGCTGTGCGGCCATCTGCCGCTCGCCGTCCGGGTCGCCGCGAACTGGGCCGCCACCCGGACCAACTGGAGCCTTCAGCGGCTGGCCGCCCGGCTCGCCGACGAGGACCGCCGGCTGGACTCGCTGAGCGCGGGTGACCTGCGGGTCAACTCGGCGTTCTCGCTGTCCTACTCGCGCCTCGCCCCGGCGGCCGCCCGGATGTTCCGGCTGCTGTCACTGGTCCCGGGGCCGGACTTCGGTCTCCCGCTGGCGGCCGTCCTCGCGCAGGTCCCGGTGTTCGACGCCGAGGACCTGCTGGAGGAGTTGCTGGAGGCCGGCCTGCTGATGACCCATCGCGAGGACCGGTACCGCCTGCACGACCTGCTCCGGCTGTACGCCAGGGCGCAGCACCGCCGGGAGGACGGCCCGGAGCGGTCGGGGGCCGCCGGGTCCCGGCTGCGCGGCTGGCTGCTGGGGACCGCCACCGCCGCCGGCCGGCGGCAGGGGCCGGACCACGGCGGGCCGGCGGCGGCCGCCGGGTGGCCGGCCGGCCCGGACGGCGTGGACGGACCCGAGCAGGCGATGGCCTGGCTGAGGGCGGAGCGCGCCAACTGGCTGGCGGCCTTCCGGGAGGCCGTCGGGCTCGGCGAGCACGCCGCGGTCAGCGGGATCGGCGAGGCCATGCGCCTGGTCTCCGACAACTGGGTGTCCGCCGACCACTGGATCGAGGTGTTCTCCGCCGCCGCCGCGGCCGCGTCCGCCCTGGGCGAGCCCGCCCTCCGGGCCAGCCACCTGAACGACCTCTCCTGGGCGTACTGGGTGGGCGAGGGCCGTCGCGAGGACGCGCTCGCCGCGGCCACGGCCGCGCTCGACCTGGCCCGGTCCTGCGGCGACCTGGTCCAGCAGGCGCGGGCGCACAACCGGTTCGGCGTGCTGGACGCCGCCGCCGGTGACGTCTCCCCGGCCGCCGACCACTGCCGCCTGGCCATGGACCTCTTCATGGCGGCGGACGACGTCAACGGCTACCTCCCGGCGTGCAACATGAGCCTGCGGCTGCTGGAGATGGCCGGTCGCTTCGAGGAGGCCGTCGCGACCCACCGGGAGGTCATGGCGGTCCTCGCCGATCCGCACTACGCCGACCGGATACCGGAGAGCGTCCGGGGCATCACCACGATGATCGCCGCGTACTACCTGTCCCTGGTCCACCTGAACCGCGGGGACTGGGCCGAGGCCGTCGCCACCCTGCGCCCGACCCGCGGCCAGTTCGAGGCGCGCGGCTACCACCGGGTGGCGGCCAAGGCCCACCTGCACCTGGCCCACGCGCTCGCCCACCGCCGTGAGGACGAGGCGGCGGCCGCCGAGTACCGCACCGTGCTGACCTTCGCGGACCGGGTCCCCGCCGAGCTGGTCGAGCAGGCGCGGAGCGCGCTCGCGGACGTCACCGCCGGGGCTCCCGCGCCGCCGACCCGGTTCTACTGACAGGCGGCCGGACGGACGGCGCTCACAGCGGGGCCGGCACCCGCGCCCTCGCGCCACTCGCGCGGGGAGACCCCGTAGGCGGCCCGGAACGCCCGGCTGAAGTGACTGGCGCTCACGAACCCCCAGCGGCCGGCGACCGCCGCGACCGTCGCCTGCCCCGCCGCCGGGCGGGCCAGGTCGCGCCGGGCCATGTGCAGCCGCTGCCGCTGGATCCAGCGGGCCACCGTGACGCCCTCGAAGGCGAACAGCTTGTGCAGCTGGCGCACCGACACGTGGTGGGCCGCCGCGATCCGCTCCGGCGACAGGTCCGGGTCGCCGAGGTGGCGCAGGATGTGGTCCTTGACGCGCGCCAGCGTGGCCCCGGCCGCCTCGGGGGCGTCCGGCACCGCCCGGCCGCGGCGCTCGTGGGCGAGCACGGCGAGCAGGTCCAGGGCCGTGGTGGCGAGCCGGCCGGCCACGTCGGGTTCCAGGGTGCCGGCGGACCGGGCCAGGCGTTCCAGGTAGGCGGCCACCAGGGCGGCCGTGCCGTCGCCGGTGTCGAAGGCCGTCGCGGTGAGCACCCGCAGGTCCTCGTCGGACACGCCCACGGCGGCGCGCGGCCAGTGGAAGGCCGTGAAGGTGAAGGGTTCCGGCAGCTCCTTGGCGAACGGCCGCCCGGCGTCGGAGATCGCGAAGGTGCCGGGCCGCAGCAGGACCTGCCGGCCCTCCTGGACGAGCCGGGCGGTGCCCCGGTGCTGGAGCGCGAGGGTGAGGTGGTCCTCCCCGCCGCGGGCGATCAGCCCCGCGCTGCGGACCACCCGCTGCGGACCGGCCCGCACCACCGAGACCTGGAGGGCGCCCAGCCGTTGACTGGTGATGGTCGCGGCGGCGGGCGCACGCTCGAGCAGGGACACGTCCAGCGGGATGAAGGTGTGGGAGACCGCCTCGTGCCAGTACTCGGCCCGTTCGGCGGCCGGTACCGGGGCGGTGTCGAGAACGACGGACATCGGCGCTCCTCGGCGGGCGTTCGGGCGCACCGGACGGCGGGTCCGGTGTCGCGGGGAGTGGGGAGGGCGCCAGGTGCCCCGCACCTGCCGCCCGCTCCATCCCACCGCGGGCCGTCGCCGCGGACCAGGAAGAACCACAGGAGGAAATGCCCGCCCGGCTACGGACCGCGGTGCAGCGCCAGGTGCACGGTGTCGACGGCCTGGATCAGCGCGGCCCGCGCGGTGGCGGTGGGGTGGAGCGCGTCGAGGAGGAGGAAGCCGTGCACGGCGCCCTGGTAGCGGGTGGCCACCACCGGGACCCCCGCCACCCGGAGCCGGGCCGCGTAGGCCTCGCCCTCGTCGCGCAGCACGTCGGCCTCGGCGGTGACCACGAGCGCCGGGGGAAGTCCGGCGAGCTGGGCCGGGGTGGCGCACAGCGGTGCGGCGGTGGCCTCCCGCCGCCGCCGCGTGTCGGGCAGGTAGTCGTCCCAGAACCGGCGCATGTGGTCGCGGTGCAGGAAGTAGCCGGTGGCGAACCGCCGGTAGGAGGGGGTGTCGAAGTCCGCGTCGGTCACCGGGCACAGCAGCACCTGCTGCACCAGCCGCAGGTCGCCGCGCTGCCGGGCCAGCAGCGTCAGGGCGGCCACCAGGTTGCCCCCCGCGCAGTCGCCGACGGCGGCGATCCGCCCGCCCGCCAGGCCGATCTCGTGGCCGTGCGCCTGGATCCAGCGGGCCGCGGCGTAGCACTGCTCGAGGGCGACCGGGTAGCGGGCGGCGGGGGCCCGGGCGTAGTCGACGTACACCACCGCGGCGTCGCTGCCGAGCGCGAACTCGCGGACCAGCCGGCCGTACGCGGCGGCGTCGCCGAGCGACCAGCCGAGGCCGGGCAGGAACAGCACCACGGGGGTCGGCTCGGCGGCGCCGGCGGGTCTGGTGACCTGGACGTGCACCCGTCCGGTGGGTCCGCCGGGCAGTGCGAGCCACTCCTGCGTGGTGCCGTACGGGTCGTCCGGGTCCCCGGCGGCCGGGTCCGCCGCGTCGCCCGGCGCGAGGAGGGAGAGGTCGGGGAGGTCCGTCACCGCCCGGGTGGCGGAGGCGTTCAGGAACGCCTGGAGCGCCGGGTCGAGCGCCGGTCGCCGGCCGTGCGAGGGGGTGGTGTCGGACAACTCTGCGCTCCTGGGGTGATCGGACGGCACGGCGGCGCACGGCGCCCGCCGGGAGTGCCGTCCCGCGCCGCGCACACGCCGCTCGACCGTACTGCCGGGGCCGGCCGCCGACTGGTCCGTCCGTGCACGGATCCGGGCCGCCGGTGAACGGGCCGTCAGCCGGCTTCCGCGGTCCCCAGCGCCCGCCACTCGCGCGGCGAGACCCCGTAGGCGGCCCGGAACGCCCGGCTGAAGTGGGCCGGGTTGACGAAGCCCCACCGCTGGGCGACCACCGACACCGTCGGGGCGGTCCGGCCGCGGCGTCCCAGCTCCCGGGCGCAGGCCTCCAGCCGGCGCTGCTGGACGAGCCGGCTCACCGTCACCCCCTCGCCCTCGAACAGCCGGTGCAGGTAGCGCACGGAGATGTGGTGGGCCCGGGCGATCGTCTCCGGCGACAGCTCGGTGTCGCACAGGTGGCGGTCGATGTGTTCCCGTACCCGGCGGACCAGGTGCTCGTTGGGGGTCTCGGGCCCGCCGGCCGGCCGCGCGGCGGTCAGCTCGGTGACGAGGGTGCTCAGCAGGTCGGCGACGCTGCCGGCCAGCCGGTCGCCGACCGGCGCGGAGTACCCGTGCGCGGACCCGGCGAGGGTGGCGAGGAAGGGCAGCAGCACCGACCCGCAGCCCTGCGCGGGGCCGACGGCCGTTCCCGTCACCTGCCGCAGCTCGCGCTCCGGTACGCCCAGCAGCCGGCGCGGCAGGTGGAACAGGTGCGTGCGGAAACGCTCCGGGTAGTCGACGGTGAAGGGCCGGGCCGCGTCGTACAGCAGGAGTCCGCCGGCCGGCACCTGGGCCCGGCGCCCGTCCTGCTCCAGCACGGCCCGGCCCGCGACCTGCACCCCGACCCCCACCTGCGGCTCGGTCCGCGGCGCCCGGGCGATCAGCGCCGCGGTGCGGACGACCCGCGCCGGGTCCGCCTCCAGGGTGGAGATCCGGACGTACCCGAGCCGGTGCGACTCCAGGAGTCCGTCGAAGGGCCCCCCGGCGCGCGGGACCACCTCCACGGGGACCAGGGTCCGCGACACCGCCCCGCTCCAGAACGCCGCCCGCTCGTCCTCGGGAACCGACGCGGACGTCACCCTCGAGCCCATCTGACCGTCCTTCCGTCGTCACTCCGCGAGGTCAGCCTGGTCCGGGCCCGGGCCCGCCCGGTAGGTCATCTGACTGACCGGCCGCCGCGGTGCACGCTGGGACCGGCGCCGTGCACGCGGAGCACAGCCGGATCCCCACCGGGGACGGCTGCGGGCCGGCCGCCGCCCAGGGCGAGGGCGAGCGCGGCCCGCGAGGTGATGCCGAGCTTCGGGAAGACCTTGTAGAGGTGCGCCCCGACGGTCCGGGGCGACAGCTGGAGCAGCCGGCCGATCTCCTTGTTGCTCAGGCCGGTGGCGGCCAGCCGGGCGATCCGCAGCTCTTGGCGGGTCAGCCCGGGGACGTCCGGTACGGCTGCGTCCGACGGGGCCGCCACCGCCTCTCCCGCGGCCCGCAGCTCCTCCTCGCAGCGCCGCTCCCAGGGGTCCGCCCGGAGCCGGCCGAACACCTGGTGCGCGGAGTGCAGCGCCTCCCGGGCCCCGGACCGGTGGCGGCGGCGGAGCCAGGACCCGTGGGCGAGCCGCAGCCGGGCGAGCTCGAACACCCACTGCTCGGCCCCCGGTACGGCGTACGCGGCGTGGTAGGCGGCGTCCGCCTCGTCGTCGTCGGCGGCCAGCGCGGTGGCGGCCGCCACCAGGAAGGCGTGCCGGCCGGAGATCTCCGCGGACCGCGCGGTCCGCGCCGCCGCGACGTGCGCGCGTGCCTCCTCGTGCCGGCCGCTGTGCACGGCGGCGGCCACCAGGTCGAAGACCAGGGTGTGGCGCCAGGGCGGGCCGCCGGGCGGCCGGCCCGCCGGGGTGAGTTCGCCGAGCAGCGCGTACGCCTCCTGGTGGCGGCCGTGGGCGAGCGCGGTCAGGCCCCTCAGGTGGGCCAGCCGGTCGAGGACGAAGCGCATCCGGGCGCGGGTGGCGGTCGGCCGGACGGCCCGGTCGATCTCGCGCAGTCCGGCCTCGTCACCGCGCCCGGCCAGGAAGTGGGCGTAGTACTGCCGGAACATCAAGGCGTTGGTGTGGTAGCCGAGTTCGTCCGCGATCTCGGCCTCGCGCAGGCAGCGGTCCGCCTGGTCCCAGCGGCCGAGCAGGAAGTCCTGGTGGCTCCTGGCCTTCGCCACCGAACCCTGGGTGGCGTAGCCGTGCAGGCCGGTGGAGCGCTGCCACAGCCCGGTCCCGGGGTGGTCGAGCGCCGAGGCCGTCCACAGCAGCAGCCAGGCCGCGCCGGCCTCCTGTTCCTGCGTCATGCCGGCGGTGGCCCCGTGCAGTGCCTCGGCCACGCCCGAGCCCGGGTCGGTCCAGGCCCGCAGGCAGAGCCGGCCCGTCCCGGAGACGTTCTCCCGGTGGCGCTCCAGCGCTCGCCAGGCCCAGGGGTCGTCCGTGTAGGTGGCGGCCAGCAGCAGCTTGAAGTAGACCTGTTCGGCCAGTCCGCCGAAGGGGTCGGTGCCCGGTGCCGTGAGCGTGTCGAGCACCCCGGGCAGCAGCGCGGCGGAGGACGTGAAGTCGGTGTGGTGGCTCTGGTCCGCGTAGACCACCGCGTACGCGAACAGCGGAGCGACGTCCGCCGGGACCGGGCCGGCCTTCAGCTCGGCCACCAGGGCGGCGGTGTGGCGCAGTTGTCCGCCGCGGGCCGCCATCACCGCGGCCCAGGTGAGCCGGCGGGCGCGGTCGGCCGGGTCGGGGCTGAGCGCGGCGGCGCGTTCGAGCAGGAGCGCCCCCTCGGCATCGCCGCCGCGTCCGGCGAGGCCGCGGCCGACCTCCTGCAGCCGGTGTGCGAGGTCCTCCTCCGGGACGAGCGCGGCGGACGCCTCGTGGACCAGCCGGCGGGGGTCGTCCGGCGCGAGCGAGCCGGCCAGCGCCCGGTGGGCCTCGCGTCGCGCGGAGTCCGAGGCGGCCGAGATCACCGCGGTGCGGACCAGGGGGTGACGGAACACCAGCCGGCCGCCGGCGTCGAGCCGGGCGAGGCCCTCCGCCTCGATCCGCTCCAGGGCGTCCCGCAGGTCGTCGCCGCCGACGGCGCGCAGCCACCCCCGGCTGCCGACGTCCGTCCCCGCCGCCAGCGCGCCCATCAGCAGCAGCCGGGTGCCCGCCGGGGTCACCGATCCCAGCCGCTCGGCGAACATCCGCTCCAGGTTCCGTCCCAGCGGCAGCCGGTCCGGCAGCGGGACGGTTCCGCGCCGCTCGGCGTCGGCCAGTTGCCGGGGCAGTTCCACCAGCGCCAGAGGGTTGCCGTCCGACTCCGCCAGGACCCGGTCGGTGGCGGCCGCGGCCAGCTCGGGGTAGCGGGTCGCCAGCAGCCGGGTCGCGTCCGGCCGGGACAGGGCTCCCACCTCGACGGGTTCGCCCGGCCAGGTCGGTGCCGCCGGGCCGTCGGGGCGGCCGGCGCCGACGATCACCAGCGGCAGTTCGGTACAGCGCCGGCGCAGGAAGGCGAAGACGGTGGCGCTCGACGAGTCGATCCAGTGCAGGTCGTCGAGGAGCAGCAGCACCGGGGAGCTGCGGGCCGCCCCGGCCAGCAGCGCCAGGGCGGCGGAGCCGACGGCGAACCCGCTCGGGGTCCCGGCGCGGGCGCCGAACGCGCTCTCCAGGGCGCCGCGCTGGTGGACGGAGAGCGCGGCGGTGCGGTGGAGCGCCGACCAGAGCGCCTGGTGCAGCGCCCCGAACGCGAAGTCGGTCTCCGCTTCGGTGCCGACCGCCCGCAGGACGGTGAACCCCCGCTCCCGCGCCTGGTGTTCGGTCCAGGCCAGCAGGGTGCTCTTGCCGACGCCGGCGTCGCCCCGCAGCAGCACGGCGGAGCCGCCCGCACCGTCGGTCCCGGCCCGGGACAGGGCCGCGGTCAGCAGCTCCGTCTCCCGCTGCCGGCCGACCAGGACCGGGCCCCGCCTGTCGTCCGTCACGCTCGCTCTCCCCGGGTCGGCCGGCCTGCTCGCCTCCCCGACCGTTCGACGATCACTCCAGGCTACCGTCCGTCAGACGGAGATCCAGTAGTAGAGGTGGTCGCCGTTGCCGGCCGCGTCGTGGGCGAGGCCGGCCAGCTCGGCGAGTACCTGGGCGAGCAGCTCGGCATCGGCGCCGCCCTCGAAGACCGGGGAGGCGGCCCAGGCGAGGGCGACGGCCGGCACGGCCTCGGGGGCGAGTCCGGCGAGCGCGTCGCGGAACGCGTCGGTGAACCCGTGGCACACCGTCCGGCCGTCGTCGCTCGAGTTGATGATGTCGCCGTACGGCGGATCCGCCGTCACGGCCTCGGCGGACCGCCCGGCTATCAGGGTGTCGAGCGTCGGCACGTGGAGCTCCGGGTCCACGCCGGTCAGCACCAGCTGGTCGTACCCCGTGCCCATCTCCTCCAGGGTGTCGTGTTCGACCGCGTCGGCGGCGTGGGCGTCGTCGGTGGCGGCGTAGTAGCCGTAGTGGATGGTCATGCGGTTGATCATGGCAGGCGCCACCGACGCCCGGCGCCCGCGTTCCGGCCCGCGCGCAGGATCGCCAAGGGCGGCAGGGGACGGACGTACCCGTCCGGTTGCCCGGCCGCACCGCGGGCCGGGGCCGGGCGGACACCCCCCGGCGAGGCACGCCCCGGACGGGGTTACGGTTGATCACGAACCCGGGGAACCCGGGCGGGTACCAAGCCGGTCCACCGCACGCCCGGCCCTGTCGGGGCGCCCGCGCGGGTCGAACCGGCCGGAGAGTGGGGGGAACCACCGATGTCCGACCTGCCGCACGCCGAGTACATCGCCGCCGTCCGTGCCGCGCTGACGGCCGAGGGCCTGGACGTACGCGACAGCTGGGCCAACGGCTTCGTCCGCCGGCCGTCCACCTTCTGGGCCACCAGGGAGGACGAGCACGACGGCGGACTCCACTTCGGGGCCGGCCAGTTCCACGGCGGCCGGTGGGACGAGCCGGAGAGCGTCTGGCTGGGCTGGGAGCACCACCGGGGCTGGTCCCTGCGGGACGAGGACAGCGCCCTGATGCCGATCCACTACTCCGGCCACGCCCTGCCGCTGTCCGAGCCGTTCGCCGACCCCGCCGCCGTCGCCGCCGCCGTCCGGCAGTGGCTGCCCGGCCCGGGCCGGGACACCCCGGCGCGGGCCGACCGATGGTCGGGGGCCGACGCCGCCGAGGCCGCGGTGGAGGTCTGGCACGGGCAACACGGGCGCTGCCTCACCAAGGAGGACACGCACGTTCTCCGCGTCGACGCGGCGGAGCCGGCCGACTGCCCCTGCCCGCACCAGCCGTGCGGCAGCGTCGCCAGGCGCGACATCCACGAGGACTGCCTGTGGCACCGCGGCCGGATCAACCCGCTGCGCCAGTACACGGTGGAACACGCCCCCGAGAAGTGCCCGGGCCCGGCGTCCGGCGCGTGACCCGCGCGGGGCGGGTCAGCCGGTGGTGACCACCATCCGGAACCGGGCGGCGCCAGCCATCATCCGGTCGTAGGCCTCCGCCGTCCGGTCCAGCGGTACCGTCTCCACCGTCGGGCGGATCCCCTTCAGGAGGCTGAAGGCGAGCGTGTCCTGCACGTCCTGCGACGTGCCGGAGGGGTGGCCGCGGATGATCCGGGCGCTGAACAGGAGCTGGTTGGGGCTGATCCCCAGCGGGGTGGCGTCCGCGCCGATCGCCACCAGTTCGCCGCGGGGGCGGAGTCCTTCGACGGTCGCCGTGATGGCCTGCGAGTTGGCCGCGGTGGCCAGCACGACCCGGGCACCGCCGAGCGACTGCAGGGCGTCCGCGACGCTGGTGGGCCCCGTGCTGTCGATGTAGTGGTGCGCGCCGAGCGCGAGGGCGAGCTCGGCCTTGGCGGCGCCGCGTGCGATGGCGACGGTCTCGTAGCCCATCGCGGCCGCGAACTGCACCCCGAGGTGGCCGAGCCCGCCGAGGCCGAGGATCGCCACCAGGTCGCCGGGCTGCGCGGAGCTGCGCCGCAGTCCGTTGTAGGTGGTCACTCCCGCGCAGCCCATGGGCGCGGCCTCGACCGCCGTCAGCCCGTCGGGGATCCGCGCCAGGGCGTCGACGGGTGCGATCATCATCTCCGCGTAGCCGCCGTCGTACGCCCAGCCGGGGACCTTCAGGTTCTGGCAGACCACGAAGTCGCCCTGGCGGCAGGGCGGGCAGTGTCCGCAGCTGCCGCCGAACCAGCCCACCGCCACCCGGTCACCGACCTGCCAGCCGCGCTGGGCGGCGCCCTCGCCGAGTTCCTCGATGCGCCCGGCCACCTCGTGCCCGGCGACCAGCGGGAAGCTCACACCGGGCAGCAGGGCGTTGATGAAGGCCGCGTCGCTGTGGCAGACCCCGCAGGCGTCCACCGCCAGCCGTACGTGGCCGGGCCCGGGCCGTGGGACCTCCCGTTCCACCAGCTCGAACGGGCTGCCGAGCGCAGCGATCTGCGCAGCTCGATAGGTGCTCATCTGACTCTCCCGGATACACGTCCGATCGCCCCCTTGGACCAGCACACCAGCTCCCGCGCGATCACGCGCGCCGACCCGCGCCGGGCCCGTCGCCCCGGGGCCGGGCAGCGGTACAACCCGCCCTCGGCGAGGGCGGGTTGCCGCGCGCCGGCCGGTCTCAGGCGACCTCGGTGGCGGCCTGCCGGACCGCCGCGTCGAGGTCGCTCGCCCGCACGTCGAGCTCCTTGGCGATCTGCTTCACGGCATTCAGCTCGGCCTTCTGCACCGCGTCCGCGATCGTGCTGGCGCCGACCACCACCAGGGCCGCCTGCCCCTCGTCGATGATCTCGCCGAACTCCTTGACGTCCGACCGCGACATCCCGCGCCACAGGTGCCCGCTCAGGCCGCCGACCGCGGCCCCGACGGCGGCCGTGCCGATCAGCGCCGGCGGGAACAGCAGGCCGACCACCGCACCCGCGGCGGCCCCGCCCCAGGCCCCGTGCCGGGTGGCCGTCTCGTCCTTGTCGACGTGCACCTTCCCGGACCCGTCCTTGGTGACCACGGAGGCGTCGTAGCTCCCGACGGCGCCGATGGCGTGGAGCTCCTTGAGCACGCCGTAGTCGGTTCTCGCCGCCGCCTCGGTCGGGTAGGTGCCGATGAAGAGGAAGACTGCATCGGGCTCGGCCATCGGGGCCCTCCTTCGGTCCGCCCGCGCGGCACCCCACACGGTGCCGTCACGGTTCACTGCCAGGATGCGGGCCGCCTCGGCGCGCCGCACGCCCGGCGGTCACCCACCGTCACGGGCTTCCCCTCGAGGGGGAACCGCCCGCCGGCCGGCGGGCGGAGCACACCGGGCCGCCGCGGGCAAGGGCCGCACGAGAACGTCCGATTATCGATCACGCCGGGAACACTTCGTGAACGTCCGTCAGTTGACGAAGCGTCGGGCGCCGCCCGCGCCCTCCCCACCGAACCACTCGACGAACGGCCAGGAGATTCCCGTGCGCATACTCTTCACCGGTCCGGCCGCACCCAGCCACCTCTTCCCGATGGTGCCCACCGCCCAGGCCCTGCGGGCCGCCGGGCACGACGTCCTGTTCGCCTCCCCGAAGCCGTACGACCAGCTGCGGGCGGCCGGCTTCCCGATCGTCGAGATCGGCGACGGGGGCTCGCTGCGGGATTCCTTCGAAGCCGTGAACGGCGGGAAGGCCGGCTACGCCCGGCCCGACCTGGCCGAGGAGCAGCTCCTCGACCTGGCCGCCGCCGCGTTCGCGCATGCCTCCCGCGCCACCGTGGACGGCCTGCTGGCCACCGCCTCCGCCTGGGAGGCCGACCTGCTGGTCCACGACTCCTGCCTGGCCTCCGCCCAGCTGGTCGCGGCCAAGCTCAAGATCCCGGCCGCGCTGCAGAACTTCGGCTTCACCTCCGGCCTGGACCTGGCCGCCCGGCTCGCCGGGCACTTCACGGAGTACTACGAGGCGCACGGCGTCGGCGCCCCCGCCGAGTCCACCCCGCTGAACATCGTGCCGGCCGCGCTCGGCGGCGACCCGGGCGGTCTGCGGATGCGCTACATCCCCTACAACGGCGGCGGTGTGGTCCCGGCGGAGCTGCTGCGCCGCAGCAGCCGGCCGCGGATCGCGGTCACCCTGGGCACGGTGATCACCGAGGTCGACGGCGTGCACGCCATCGCGCCGCTGATCCGGGCCGCGGCCGAGGTCGACGCCGACTTCCTGCTCGCCGTCGGCGACGCCGACCTGACCCACCTGGGGCCCCTTCCGGCCAATGTCCACCCGCTTCCCTGGGTGCCGCTGGCCGAGCTGCTGCGGGTCTGCGACGCGGTGATCCACCACGGCGGCTCCGGCTCCACGCTGACCGGACTGCAGGCCGGGGTGCCGCAGCTCCTGCTCCCCCAGGGCGCCGACAACTTCACCGTCGCCGCCACCCTCACCGCCACCGGCGCGGCCCTGTCCGCCGCCTCCGCCGAGGTCGACGCGCCGCTGCTCACCCGCCTGGTCGCCGACCCGGAGCTGCGCGCCGCCGCCGTCCGCCTGCGCGCCGAGAACGACGCCCTGCCCACCCCCGCGGCCCTCGTCCCCGCCATCGAGGCACTCGTCACCGCACCCCGCTGACCCGCAGCGGACCGGCGGACGGCCGGGCCCCGGGTCCCCGGACCCGCGGCCCGGCCGTCCGTGTCGGCGCCCCGCCGTAGGGTCGTGCCGACCGCCGACCGCCGCCCGTACGACGAGGACACCCGACCCATGACCCCGCCGATCTCGCCCGACCACGGCGTCGCGCTCACCGAGCGCGCCATCGCCGCCGTCGACGCCGACCCGCACCGCCTCGTCCTCGGCCACCTCGCGGCCGCGGGCCCCTGGGTCGGCACCGAGCGCACACCGTTCCCCGCCGAGGCCCTGGCCGCCGCCGTCCTCCCCAGCGGCCGCCCGCTCCCGCCGAGCCTGCGCCGGTGGCTCGGGTACGACACCGGTCTGCTGCGCCGCTTCGGCTGGTTCGGGGCCACCACCTGGTACGCGGAGCCCGCCGGGCCGGCCGCCGCCGGCCGCGGCCTCGAGCTGACCCCGCGCCCGCTCGGCGAGCTCGCCAGGGCCGAGTTCGGCGACGGCTGGGGGTCGGTCTACGACGCCCTGTCGGACCGCTTCGACGAGTGCTTCCTGCTCCCCGGCGGCTCGGACTCGCGCCGCGTCCTCGCCACCGGCGAGCCCGACGCCTTCGGCGAGTACCCGGTGTTCGCCCTCGACATCGACGACCTGCCCTGCATCGAGCTGATGTACCCGGGCTTCGACGTCTACCTGGCCGACACCGCCGGCCTGGTCTCCCGTCGGGGCAGCGGCTACTCGGCGCTGTCCGAGGACCCCCGCTACGCCGCCCGGATGCGCACCCACGCCCGCCACGCGTTCGGCGGCGCGATGGCCGAGGAGTGCCTCGACCTGCCGTCCTGAGGTCGGCGCGAAGAGCCGAGGAGCCGGATCGAAAGCGGCGCATCCAGGCACTGTTCGGTCAGTTTCGACCTGATCGGCCGTCATGCCGTCGGCGGGGAGGGCGAGTTCGTAGGATCGCTGGCACGTCCCGCCGATCGGCAGGACGATCCGGCGGGAAGGACCACAGGTGCCCACGGACTCCGCTGCCGCCTCCGCACACCGGACGATACCCGTCCTGCGGATGCGTCCCGGCGACCACGCCTACGCGGACTACGACGATGACGAGGACCGCTGGGAGATCCTGGTCGCCTTCATCCACGAGGGGCTGGCGCGCGGTGAGAAGGTCACCGTCATGGCGGACCCCGCCGTCCCGCCGGCGGACGTCCACGACCGGGTCCACGGACACCACGGCGGCGCCGGACCGGCCCTCCGGCGGGGCCAGCTGTCGTACACCAGCATGCGCGAGCTGATCGCCCCGGACACCCGGTTCACCGCGGCCCGCCAGCTGGGACGACTCCGGGAGGAGACCGCGACGGCCCGGCGGCAGGGCTACACCGGGTTCCGCACCGTGATCGACATGGCCTGGGTCGAGGACCTGGGGATGGACATCGAAGGGGTGATGCACCGCGAGACCCACGCGCACGCCCTGTTCGCGGGCCGCGACTACGCGGAGATCTGCACCTACGACCGCCGCCGGTTCCACCCCGAGGTCCTCGACGCCATGCGCGAGGGCCACCCCGTGGCCCTGCTCGACCGCCTCGGGGCCCTGCACGTCGAGCGTGCCGAGGGGTGGCTCGGCCTGGTCGGCGACGCCGATGTGACCACCCGGGCCCAGCTGCTCGCGGCGCTGCCGGCCGCCCTCGACGGCGCGGCGGCCGGCGACGGCCGGCTGACCGTCGACCTGACCGGCCTCTCCTTCCTCGGGTCCGACTGCGCGGGCTCACTGCTGGACGCCGCCCGCGCGCTCCCCCCGGGCGGGCCGCGGGTGGAGATCCGCTGCCTGCGGTTCCACGCCAGGGTGCTGGGCATGCTGGGCGCGCGCTCGGTCCCGCAGCTGACGGTGACGACGGTGGAGGACGTATGACGGACGACCACGTGACGGGCGACCGCGTGACGGCGCCCGACGGGCTGGTGACGGACCAGCGCTTCGGCGCGGACGAACTCCCCGTCCTGCGCGCCGTGGTCACCCACTGCGCGACCCTCGCGGGTGCCGCCGTCGAGCACCGGGACCTGTTCGTGTTCGCCGTCCACGAGGTGGCCGGCAGCCTGGTGGCGGCCCCCGGCCCCGACGTCCGGGTGGTCATCAGCCGGCCGGACCCCGCCACCCTGGTCTGCCGGATCACCGAGGACGGGCCCGGCGCCCCCGGCGGCGCACCGCGGCTGCGGTGGCCGGCCGGCGAGCTGGACGAGGCGCTGCGGGTCGATCGCGCTGCCGACCGGACCACGGTGACGCTGCGCCTCCCGGACGAGCGGCCGGCCGGCGGACGGGCGGACGGTGGGCGGACGGACGGTGGGCGGACGGTGGGCGGACGGGGGGCCGGCGACCGTCCCGGCCCTCCCGGCAGACCCGGCGTGCCCGGTCGCCCCGGACGGCCCGCGGGCCCGCCCCGCCCGGAGTGACGGCCAGTGTGACGGCCGGAGCCGCCCGCGTCCCGGTCCCCGCGGCGGACCGGCCCGGTCCGCCGCCGCGTCCCCGCAGGTCGCCGCGTCCCCGCAGGTGTCGTGCCGCCTCCGGCGCCGCGGTGGGCGAAGCTGGGAGGGACAGCGGTCACGCGGGCGTCCGGAAGGTGGGAGCGGTGTCGTCCAGCAGCGGCGGGCGGGTGCGGCGGGCACGGCCGTGGCGGCAGGGGTGGGCCCAGGTCGCGGTGATGGCGGCGCTCCCGGTCGGTCTGCTGGTGGTGGACGAGCTGACCCCGCCCGACATCCGGCTCGGCCCGCTGATGGTCGCCGCACCGCCGCTCGCCGCCGCGTTCTGCAGTCCGGGCGGTGTGCTGGTCGTGACCGCCGTGATGTTCCCGTGCGTGATCCTCTCCGGCCGCGCCAACGGCCAGCTGGGGACGCCGAACTTCCCCGTCCAGCTCGCCACGATCCTGCTGATCTGCCTCGCCGCGCTCGCCGCCAGCGGTGTGCGGCAGCGGCGGGAGCGTCAGCTGGCCCGGTCCCGGTCGGCGGTCGAGGTGCTGCAGCACACCCTGCTGCGCCCGCCGCCGACCCGGATCGGCCCGCTCGACCTGGCCTGTCTCTACCTGACCGCCGACGAGGAGTCCTCGGTCGGCGGCGACCTCTACGCGGCCGCGGTCGCCCGCGGACGGATCCGCATCCTGCTCGGGGACGCCCAGGGCAAGGGGCTGGCCGCGCTCGGGACCGCGGGCCAGGTGCTGGGAAGCTTCCGGCGGGCCTCCCGGCACCACGCGCGGGTGGAGGACCTGGTCGCCGAGGTGGAGGACGACCTGCGCGAGGAGCTGCGGGCGGCGGCCGCCGAGGCGGGGCCCGGCGCCGCCGACGACGGCTTCGTCACCGCCGTCTTCCTCGACCTCCCCGCCGACGGCGGCGGGCCGGTCCGGCTGGCGAACCTCGGCCATCCGCCGCCGCTGCTGCTGCACGCCGACGGGGTGACCGCGCTGGACCCGGCGGTCGCCACTCCCCCGCTCGGCCTGGGCGACCTGGCCGGTCCCCGCCCGGCGGCGGACGCGTTCGGCCTGCCGCCGGGGGCGACGCTGCTGCTCTACACCGACGGGGTGATCGAGGCGCGCAACCGTGCGGGTGAGTTCTACCCGCTGGCCGAGCGGCTGGGGCAGTGGCTCGCGCTGTCGCCGGCGGCGCTGCTGGAGGCCGTCCACGGGGACCTGCGCCGCCACGTCGGGGCCCGGCTGGCCGACGACGTGGCGATGGTCGCGATCCGCCGCACGGCCCCGCCGGGGGCGTCCGGCTGACGGCACGGGCGGGCGGACGGGCGGTCATCCGGGTGCCCGGGTCACGGGTCGGTGCCCTCCAGGACGAACGGCGGGTGCACGTCGGCGAGCTGCCCCTCGACCCAGCGCAGCCGGGTCTCCAGCGGCGGGCGGCGGTCCGGCGGGGCGAGGGTCCGCAGGGCGGTCAGCAGGTCGCGGCTGCGCAGCAGCACCATCGGCGACCCGGCGGCCGAGCGGAGCAGGTCGTCCAGGGCGGTGCGGACGAACTCCGGCCAGCCGGGTACGGCGAGCAGCAGGCGGACCGTGCCGCGGTCGTCGGCGACGGCCCGGCGGCCGAGGTCGGCGACGGCGAGGCGGCGCAGCAGCCCGTCGAGGACGTCCAGGACCTCGACGGCGGTCGCCGGGTCGTGCACGGCGGGGGACAGCGCGCGCAGCCCGGTGTCGGCGAGCAGCCGCAGCGCCAGCAGGGGGTCCTGGTGGAAGGCGCGTTCGCGGCCGACGACCAGGGCGGCGGTCACCTCCCGGTCGTCCAGGTGGCCGCCCCGGACGTCCGCGAGGTGGTCGCCGTGCTGGATGGTGCGGCCGATGAGGGCGGCCATCTCGACCACGGCGTCCGCCTCGGCGGCGGCCCGGACCAGCCGTTCCATGTCGATCTGCTCGACGGTGGCGGTGTACCCCTGCCAGCGGACGGTGGAGCCGACCGGCGGCAGCGCGGCCGGGTCCGGGCCGGGCGCCGGGTCGGCGGTCCGGCCGGCGGGGTAGAACGCGCTGATCACCGCGTGGCCCTGGGCGCCGGTGTCGGCCAGCACGTGGGCGAGCTGGATCGACCGGAAGGCGCGGAGCTGGAGGGTGCGGATGAGGATCAGGGCGACGGCGGTGAGCAGCAGGACGGCCGCGGGCAGGGCGATCGAGACGGTGGTTCGCGAGCCGATTCCCAGCAGCCCGGTGACGGTGAGGGTCAGCAGCCCGATCACGAGCGCGAAGACCCGCCAGACCAGGGGGTCGGTCCGGAACAGGGCCAGTCGCGGGGTGTAGTTGCCCGCGGCCCACTGGACCACCAGGAAGAGCAGGGAGAAGATCAGCGCGGTGACGCTGACCACGCCCAGCGAGATCACGCCCAGCACCTCGGCCGCCCGGACGGCGTCCACCTGCGGGCCGCCGCGGATCCGGGGCAGGGTCAGGCCGAGGGCCAGGCCGATCAGCAGGCCCGCCAGCTGGGAGATCCCCGCGCGCAGCCGGCGGCGCGGACGTGCGACGCGTTCGGCGGGCCGGTGCGGTCGGGGGCGGTCGGTCGGCGGCGCGTCCACGAGCACACTCCAGGCGGTCGGTGCGGAGACGGCCCGCCCCCTTCCGGACCGTCGCCCACCTTCGGGCCGATCCGGCCCGCTCGCAAGGCGCCGGCTCCGGTGTTCCGCCGAACAGCGCTGCCGTGCCACCGCCGGCGGTGAACCCGGCGGGTGCGGGGACGTCCCCGGTTCGGTCCGGGGGTCAGCCCTGCGCGGCCTCGCGGGCGATCTCCTCGAAGCGGGCGCCCATCGCCGCGGCGAGCGCGTTGGCGGCGGACAGCGGGCGGACCATCACGGTGAACTCGTCGATCAGGCCGTCGTCGTCGAGGTGCAGGAAGTCGCAGCCGTTGATCTCCCTGCCGTCGACCTTCGCGGTGAAGACCAGTGCGTGGTCCCGGCCGTCGGCGCCGGAGATCTCCCGGACGTAGCGGAAGTCGGTGAACACCTGGAGCACGGCGCGCAGGATCGCGCCGGTGATCGCCTTGCCGGGGTAGGGCTTGAAGGCGACCGGGCTGGTGAAGACGACGTTCTCGGCGAGCAGGGCGGTCATCGCCCGGTGGTCCCTGGCCTCGACGGCCTTGCGGAACTCGTTCATCGACTGCCCCTCCATAGTCAATTTGATGAATAGGTGCTTCGGAGAGTATCGAGGCCGCCGGACGGCGTCCACCCCCGGCGCTAGGCTGGCCCGATGGCATTGCGCAACGCGGTTCTGGCGGCCCTCCTGGAGGGCGAGGCATCGGGGTACGACCTGGCCAAGGGCTTCGACGCGTCGGTGGCGAACTTCTGGATGACGACCCCGCAGCAGCTCTACCGGGAGCTCGACCGGATGGCCGCCGAGGGGCTGATCGAGGCCCGGGTGGTCCTCCAGGAGCGCCGGCCCAACAAGCGGCTGTTCACCCTGACCGAGGCCGGCCGGGCGGCGCTGCGCCGGTTCACCGCCGAGCCGGCCCGGCCGACCGCGATCCGCGACGAGCTGATGGTGAAGGTGCACGCGGTCGACGAGGGCGACGCCGCGGCGGTGCGGACGGCCGTCGCCCTGCAGCTGGAGCGCTCCCGGGCCAAGCTGGCCCGCTACGAGCGGCGGCGCGAGCGGATGCTGGACGGCCGCACCGAGGCCGAGCACCTGGCCCGCGCCGGGCGGGTCGGCCCCTACCTGACCCTGCTGCGCGGGCTGGCGTTCGAACAGGAGAACGTCCGCTGGGCCGAGCTGGCGCTGGCCGTGCTGGCGCAGCGCGCGGCCCCGGTGCGGTGACCACCGGGGCCGGGGCCGGGGTCCGACGGCCGGTCAACCGCCGGACGACGGGCGGATGTTCTGGTTGAGCCGGAACAGGTTGGTGGGGTCGTACTCGTCCTTGACCCGCACCAGCCGCGCGTGGACGGCGTCCGGGTAGGAGGCCCGCACCCTGTCCCCGTCCGCGTCACCGGTGAAGTTGACGTACATGGTGCCCGTGCCGTGCCGCGCCATCTGCTCGCGTGCGTCGCGCGCCCAGGCGACGTGCCCGTCGAAGCCGGCCGGCTCGGGCGAGCGGGCGATCACGTTGCACAGGAAGCCCGCGTCGCGCTGGCTGAACGCGGTGGCGTCCGCGGGCACCCGGCCGAAGGCGCCGCCGAGCTGGTGCAGGTGCAGTTCGCTGAACGGGGTCGGCGTGGTGCCGTGCAGCCGGGTCACGGTGTCGATCGCCGCGTCGGACGCCTCGATGAACGCCGAGGTGAAGTAGTTGTGGGCGCCGCGGGTCCAGAGCGGGTCCAGCAGGGTCTGCATCCCGAGGTACGGGATCGGGCCCAGCACGTCGGCGATCGGGGTGCCGAGCGTGCGCAGCGGGGCGACCGCCGCCTCACCGGCCTGCGGGGAGCCTGCGTACATCCCGGCGACGACCGCGATCCGGGTGCCGTGCACCTCCGGCGGCAGGAACGGCAGCGGCGGCGCGGTGGTCAGGTTGACCAGGGTGGTGAGCTCGTCGGGCATCCCGGCGGTCAGGTCCCGCCAGCGGGACACCACCTGCCGGGCCTCGGACTGCGGGTAGACGACCAGGCCGCCGAGGACCTCGGGGCCGACCGGGTGCAGCGCGTACTCGAAGGAGGTGACCACGCCGAAGTTGCCGCCGCCGCCGCGCAGCGCCCAGAACAGCTCCGGGTTCTCCTCCGCGTCGGCGTGCACCGAGCGGCCGTCGGCGGTGACCAGGTCGGCGCCGACCAGGTTGTCACTGGCCAGGCCGAGGCGGCGGACCAGCCAGCCGACGCCGCCGCCGAGGGTGAAGCCGGAGATCCCGGTCGAGGAGACCAGGCCGCCGGTCACCGCGAGGCCGTACGCCTGGGTCTCGTGGTCGAGTTCGCCCCAGGTCAGGCCGGGCTGCGCGAGCACCCGGCGGCGGGCCGGGTCGACCCGGGCGCCCTTCATCGGGGACAGGTCGATGACGATGCCCCCGTCGCAGGTGGAGAACCCGGCGATGCTGTGGGCACCGCCGCGCACCGCGACCGGCAGGTCCTGGCTGCGCGCGAACTCCACCGCCCTGATCACGTCGGCGGTGCCGGCGCAGCGCACCACCAGGGCCGGGCGGCGGTCGTGCGCGGCGTTCCAGACCGCCCGGGCCTCGTCGTACGAGGCGTCACCCGGGCGCACCACCTCGCCCCGCAGTGCCGCCGCCAGCTCGCCGATGGTGGCGTCCCCCAGAACTCCCGTTGCCGTGTCGATGGACATCGTCGGCCTCCTCGGTGTGGAACTCGATTCCGACACCGCCGACCGTAGGACCCGCCGCTGAGCACCGGCTTTGCACCCGCTCAGCGGCGCCTCAGCGGCCGTTCCGGGCCAGGTGGGCCAGGCCCCGGCGGTCGCCGAGCCGGGTGAAGCCGGCCCGGGCGGTGGCCGCCGCGGCGTCCGCGGCGGCCCGGTCACCGGTCTGCTCGGCCAGCCCGAGCAGCATCACCGCCACCCACCCGGCGGCGCAGGTCGACCCGGCGACGCCGCCGAGGTCCAGTGCCCGGGTGAGCAGGTCCTTCGCGGTCGCGGTGTCCCCGTCGGCGCGGGCGGCCTGTCCCAGGTGGAGCAGGCAGTTGGTGGTGCCCGGCAGGTCGTCGGTCTCCTCGAAACCGGCCCGGGCCCGGCCGATCGCCGCGCGGGCGCCGTCGAGGTCGCCGGCGGCCAGCGCCAGCAGGCCGAGGCTGCCGAGCGTGATGCCGACCTCGCGCCGGTCGCCGAGTCCGCGCCGGATCTCGAGGCAGGCGTCGAGGCAGGTCCGGGCGCGCCGGTAGGCGCGGTGGCTGCGGCACAGGTTGCCGAGGGTGTTGAGGGCCAGCGACTCGCCCCGGCGGTCGCCGAGCCCGCGGAACCGGGCGACGCTCTGCTCCGCCGCGCCGAGCGCGCCCTCCGGGTCGCCCGCCAGCCGGGCGGCCAGGGCGAGGTTGGCGAGCGCGTAGCCGCGGGCCGGGCCGGCGCCGACCAGCCGTCCGGCGAGCACGGTCTCCTCGAAGTACACCGAGACCGTGCCGTCGGCGGCCTCCTCGGTGACGTAGCCGGGCGTCATCACCGGCAGGAACGGCGGCGCCCCGCCGTCCACGTCGGCGAGCAGCCGCAGACACGCGGTGAAGGACTCCCTGGCGTCGGCGCCCTCGCCCCGGCAGACCGCCCAGATCCCGCGCAGGTGGGCGGCGGCCGCCAGCAGCGCGGGGTCGCCGCCGGCCAGGGCGCAGGACTCGTCCAGGGCCGCCCGGGCCTCGTCCCAGGCACCGCGCATCCACAGCAGCAGCGCCTGCTGGGAGTGGGCGGCGGCGAGCGCGGTACGGTCCGGGCCGCCGCGGTGGATCGCCACGATCTCGGCGCCGATCGCGCCGAGCGGGGAGCTGTCGCCGAGCCGGACGGCGAGCACGCCCTGCCCGAACAGGGCCCGGGCCCGCAGCGGGGTCGGCCGGGGCGCCGCGGCCAGCGCGTCGTCCAGCCGGCGCCGGCCCTCGGCGAGGTACCCGCGGTCGGCCCAGAACAGCCGCAGCGCGACCGCCAGCCGCAGCGCGTCCTGCGGCGCGCTGCGCAGCGCCGAGCGCAGGGCGGCGCGCAGGTTGTCGTGGTCGGCCTCCAGTTCCAGCGGCGTCCCGGCGGGCGGCCGGGCGGACGGCTCGGGGTCGTGCGCCTCGGCCAGCGCCAGGTAGTGCGCGCGGTGCCGGCGTTCGGTGGCGGCCAGTTCCCCGCTCTCGCGCAGCCGCTCCGCGGCGTACTGGCGGATCGTCTCCAGCAGCCGGTAGCGCACCTGCGGGCCGGGCCGCTCCACCAGCACCAGCGACTTGTCGACCAGCCGGCCGAGCAGGTCCAGGGCGGTCGCGGGGTCGGCGCCCTCGGTGCAGACCTGCTCGACGGCGCCCAGCGAGAAGGTGCCCGCGAAGACCGCCAGCCGGCGCAGCAGCACCCGCTCCCCGGGGTCGAGCAGCTGATGGCTCCAGGCCAGGGTGGCGAGCAGGGTCTGATGGCGGGTCACCTGGTGTCTGCTGCCCTGGCCGAGCAGGGTGAGCGCGTCGTCCAGGCGGTCCGCGATCTGCTGCGGGGTCAGCATCCGGACCCGGGCGGCGGCCAGTTCCAGCGGCAGCGGCATGCCGTCCAGCCGGAAGCAGATCTGGGCGACCGCCGCGGCGTTGTCCGTGTCGAGCCCGAAGTGCGGGACGACCTCCGCGGCCCGCTCCACGAACAGCCGCACCGACGCGTAGCGGCCGAGCTCGGCGGGCGGCGGCAGCCGGGCCGGGTCGGGCAGCCCGAGCGAGGGCACCCGCCAGGTCCGTTCGCCGTAACTCTGCAGCGGCTCGCGGCTGGTGGCCAGCACCACCACCCCCGGGCAGTGCGGCAGCACCTCGGCGACCAGGGCCGCGCACGCCTCGACCAGGTGCTCGCAGTTGTCGAGCACCAGCAGCAGCTCCCGCCCGCCGAGTTGCGCGGCGAGCGCGGCCTGCGCCCGGCGGTCGGAGGCCAGTTGGAGGCCGAGCACGGAGGCGACCGCGTCCGGGACGGACCGGGGGTCGGTGAGCGCGGCGAGGTCGACCAGCCAGCCGCCGTCCCGGAAGCCGTCCAGGCGGGCGGCCGCGACGGCCAGCGCGAGCCGGGTCTTGCCGCAGCCGCCGGGGCCGGTCAGGGTCAGCAGCCGGCTGCGCCCGAGCAGCTCCCCCACCTCGGCGAGTTCCCGTTCCCGGCCGACGAAGCTGGTCAGCTGGGCGGGCAGGTTGCTGCGGCGCCCGGGCCCGGGGTCCGTACCGGCGGTGCCGGGGCCGGCGGGTTCCTCGACCGAGCCCGCCAGCAGGCCGCGGTACAGCTCCCGGGTGCGCGGGTCCGGATCGGGTCCGCCGTCGCGCCGCAGCCCGTCCCGCAGGCGCTCGTACGTCGCCAGCGCCTCGCGGCGCCGCCCCTCGGCCGCGAGGGCGCGCATCAGGGCCCGGTGGGCGGGTTCGTCGAGCTCCTCGTCGGCGGTCAGCGCCCGCAGCACCTCCACCGCCTCGGCGGTGCGGCCCTCGCGTTCCAGCGCCTCGCCGAGTCCCAGCCGCAGGGCGGCGCGGCGGACCTCCAGGGCGGCGCGGGCCTGCTGGGCCCACGGCTCGTAGGCGTCCTCGGGCAGCAGTTCGTGGTCGGCGAGCGCGAGGGCGGTGCGGTGGGGCCCGGCGCCGCCGTCGGCCGTGGCGAGCCGGGCCGCGGCGTCGAACTCGTCGAGGTCCACCCGGACACCGTCCGGGCCGAGCACCACCAGGTCGTCGCGGAGCGTGACCACCTCCCCGGGGTCGCCGGCGGTGGCCAGGCCGCGGCGGACGGCGTGCAGCACCTGGTGCAGGTTGTTGGCGGCCGCGGCCGGGTCGAGACCGGGCCACAGCTGTTCGTACAGCAGGTCGCGGTGCAGCCGGTGGTCGGGGGCCAGCGCCAGCAGCTTCAGCACCGTCCTGGCCTTGCGCAGACGCCACACGCCGGGCTGCACCTCGTGGCCGCCGACCGTCAGCCGCAGTCCGCCGAGCAGCCGGACGCCGACCTCGTCGGCCATCGCCGTCCCGTCCGGGCGCTACCGGCCGCCGACGGCCGGCCGGGCCGTCGCACCGGGGCCGTTGTGCCTGATCACGCGCGCCATACGCACCACCGCCGTCACCGGATGGGGCCGCCGTCCCCCGGCCGTCGGCGGGATCCGCACGGCCGGGCGCCACACGGGTCATCCTACGGCGCGGCCCACCCCCGGGCACGGCCGTCCGGGCACGGGGACGGGCGTACAGGCCCGAGGGCGGCCCGAGGGCGGGCCGAGGGCGGGCCGCGGGCGGGCGGCGGGCCGGTGCTACCGTCGGGCGGTGATCGTTCGGGGGGATGAGGCGGCACGCGACGTGCTGCGGTGGCACCGGCAGAGCATGGTGCTGGGCGCGGGGTACCTCGTGCTGGTGGGGGTGGAACTGTTCGGCGTCGCGCTGGCGGGCCTGCCCTACCTCGGGGTGAGCATCATCGTCGCGCTGATGGTGCCGCTGACGGTGGGCGGCTACCTGATGGTGCGCAACGGCGGCGCGGCGCGGCGGCTGGCCGAGGCCACCGGCCGGCCGAGGGCCGGGGCGGGGGCGTGGGGGGCGGTGAGCTTCCTGCTGCTGCTCGGGCTGGGGTGCGGCGGGTCGGCGGTGGTGCGGCAGGTCCGCGACGACGTGGTGATGACGGTCCCGGCGGTCGCGCAGGTCGACCGGTGCTCCACGGGCCGGGGCGGCGACTGCTCGGCCGTGTGGACGGTCGACGGCCGGACCTACCGGGGCGAGCGGCTGGCCTACCGGGTACCCGTCGGCGCCTCGGTCGACATCCGCCGCGCACCGGGTGACCCGTCCCGGGCCAGGGCCGCGGACAGCTACGTCCTGCCGGAGTCGGTGCTCGGCGCGTGCACGCTGCTGCTCTGCGCCGCTCTCGTGGTCCCGGTCGGACGCCGGGAGCGGCGGGCCGGGCACGCGCTGCTGGCGCTGGCCCGGGAGACGGACGCGGCCGCGCGGCGGGCCGGCTGACGGGCGGGCGGCACACGCGCGGACGCCCGCTGCGGTGCGGCTCCGCCTGCACCAGGACCCGGCGGGCGGCACGGGCTGCACCCCGGTGACGGCCGGTCCGACGGCGACGAGGCTGATTCCGGCGCGGCCGACCGGCTGACGGGCGGCACACACGCGAACGCCCGCTGCGGTACGGCTCCGCCTGCACCAGGACCCGGCGGGCAGCACGGGCTGCGCCCGGGTGACGGCCGGACGGCGGCGAGGCCGGCTCCGCCGCGGCCGACCGGCTGGCGGGCGGGCGGCGGGCCGGTCAGGTGGGTGGGGTCGGGGGGCGGGGTGTCACCTCGGCGATCAGGAGGGCGACGTCGTCGCCGCCGGCCGGGTCGCGCAGTTCGGCCAGCAGCCGGTCGCAGGTGGCCTCCAGGGACGGCTGCCGGCCGGCGAGCAGGTGCAGGAGGCGGGCCAGGCGGTCGTCGAGGGAGTCGTCCCTGGTCTCCACCAGGCCGTCGGTGTAGAGCACCAGGCGGTCACCGGGGGCCAGGTCGATGCCGGTGGACTCGAACGGGACGCCGCCGACCCCGAGCGGTGCGCCGGTGGGCAGCTCCAGCAGGACCGGCGGTGCGCCGCGGCGGACCAGGACGGGTGGCGGGTGGCCGGCCAGCGCGATCCGGCAGTGCAGGGTGTGGGGGTCGTAGACGGCGTAGACGCAGGTGGCGATGGACTCGTCGAGTTCGCCGGTGGTGCGGTCCAGGTGGGTCAGCACCTCGGCGGGGTCGAGGGCGAGTCCCGTCAGGGTGCGGGTGGCGGTGCGCAGTTGGCCCATGGTGGCGGCGGCAGTGATGCCGCTGCCCATGACGTCGCCGACCACCAGCGCGGAGCGCCCGTGGTCCTGCGCGATGGCGTCGAACCAGTCGCCGCCGACCTCGCCCGCGGTGCCCTTGGGCCGGTAGCGGTAGGCGATGTCGAGTCCTTCCGCCTGCGGGCGGTGGCGCGGCAGCAGGTGGCGCTGGAGGGTGAGCGCGGCGTGGCGCTGGTTCTGGTACCAGCGGGCGTTGTCGATGCAGACGGCGGCCCGGGAGGCGAGTTCCTGGGCGAGCAGGACGTCGTCCTGGTCGAAGGGCGCGGTGTTGCGCAGGCGTTTGAGGTCGAGGGCGCCGAGCACCTCGCCGCGGGCGATCAGCGGGACGGCCAGGTAGGAGTGCAGGCCCGCCTCGGCGAGAATGGCCGCGGCCTGCTCGTCGCGGGCGATCCGGGCCAGGTCGGCGGGGGCGACCCGGGCGACCAGGACGGGTTCCCCGGCGGCGGCGCAGCGGGCCACCAGCCGGTCCGCGGGGTACAGGGCGAGGGTGCCGGTCGGGTCGGCCGCCCGGACGGCGGTCCTGACCTGCTCGGAGGGGTGGGCGGCGGCCAGGGCCAGGGCGCGGAAGGCGGCCGGGTGTCCGCCGGGGGCGGCGGGGGCGGGCAGCGGGTCGGGCAGCACCGCGTCGAGGACGTCGACGGCGGCGAGGTCGGCCAGTTCGGGCACCACCACCTCGGACAGCTCCCGGGCGGTGGTGTCCAGGTCGAGGGTGGAGCCGATCCGGGCGGAGGCGCGGGCGATCACGGCCAGCCGGCGGCGGGCGGCCGCGGCCTCGGCGGTGAGCCGGTGCTGTTCGCTGACGTCGATCACCGAGGTCGCCAGGCCCAGGATGCGGCCGCCCGGGCCCTCCAGCCGGAAGTAGGAGACCGACCAGGCGTGGTCGTGGTCGGGGTCGGCGAGGGTCCGCCCGACGGCGAGGACGTTGAGCAGCGGGGTGCCGGTGGCCATCACCTGCCGCATCGCGGTCTCGATCCGTTCGGCGTCGAGCAGGGGAAGCGCCTCCCGGACGCCGTGGCCGAGGTGGCGCTCGGCGGGCAGGCCGTTGATCCGCTCCAGGGCCGGGTTGACCAGGACGTAGCGCAGGGCGGTGTCCAGGACGGCGAGGCCGATCGGGGACTGGGCGACCAGCCGGGCGGAGAGCGCCAGGTCGCGTTCGACACCGCGGACGGTGGACTCGTCGGCGGCGATGCCGAGCGCGAACACCTCGCCCTGGCGGTTGCGCAGCCGCATGTTGCGGAACTCCACCGGGCGGATGCTGCCGTCCTTGTGCCGGACCGGGAAGACGCCCGCCCAGGCGCCGCCGCCGCGCATCACGTCCGCGAACAGCTTGCGCACCAGGCCGACGTCCTGTTCGGCGACCAGCAGCCCGGCGGCCCGCCGGCCGAGCGCCTCCTCGGCGCTCCAGCCGAACAGGCGCCGGGCCTGCGGGCTCCACAGCACGATCCGGCCGTCGGCGTCGAGCAGGACGGCGGCGACGCTGAGCACGTCCAGCAGGCCGCCGGGCTCCACCGGGACGGGCGGGCCGCCCGGCTCCCGGCCCCTGGTGTCCCGACCGTCCGGCTCCCGGCCGTTCGTGTCCCGGCCGCTCTGGTCCCGGCCGCCCTGGTCCCGGCCGTTCGTGTCCCGGCCGTCCGGGGAGGTGCGCTCGGCTGTCACGGCGGGACCTCCTTGGGACGGGCGGCGTCTCCATCGTCTCTCCGTACCCGGTGCACGTCGCTCCGCGGCGGGCACGCTCGGCGGGCGGCCCGGCGGCCGGTTCGGGGGCGGCCGGGCCGCTCAGTACACGTCGCGGACGTAGCGGCGGTCGGCGGCGAGCTGCTCGACGTAGCCGGCGGCGGCGTCCGGGGAGAGGCCGCCGCGGGTGGCGACGATCTCCCGCAGGGTGCGGTCGACGTCCTTGGCCATCCGGCCGGCGTCGCCGCAGACGTACAGGTGGGCGCCGTCGTCGAGCCACTCCCACAGCCGGCGGCCGCGCTCGCGCATCAGGTCCTGGACGTAGACCTTGTTGCGCTGGTCGCGGGAGAAGGCGAGGTCGAGGCGGTCCAGGTGGCCGGAGTCCTGGAAGGATTCCAGCTCCTCGCGGTGGTAGAAGTCGGTGGCGCGGCGCTGTTCGCCGAAGAACAGCCAGTTGCGGCCGGTGTGGCCGCGGGCCCGCCGGTCCTCCAGGAAGCCGATGAACGGGGCGACGCCGGTCCCCGGACCGACCATGATCATCGGGGTGGCGGGGTCCGCGGGCGGCCGGAAGTGCGGGGAGGGCCGGACGTGGACCGGCACCGGCCCGTCGTCGGCGCAGTCCGCCAGGTAGGTGGAGCACACGCCGTTGCGCCGGCGGCCGAGGTCGTTGGTGTAGCGGACCACGGAGACGGTGAGCCGGACCTCGCCGGGGTGCGCGAGCGGGCTGGAGGAGATCGAGTACAGCCGCGGCTGGAGCCGTCCCAGCACCCCGGCCCATTCGGCGGCCGTGGCCCGGACCGGGTGGGCGCCGATCACGTCGACGGCCTGCCGGCCCCAGCTCCACTTGGCGAGCTCGCCCTTGTTGTCGGGCCGCAGCAGCCGTCCGAGGTCGCGGTCGCCGGTCCGCTCGGCGACGAAGCGCAGCAGTTCCGGGGTGATCCGGGCGATGTCCAGCCGGGTGCGCAGCGCCTCGCCGAGCGGCACCGGGCCGGAGTCGGGGACGTCCACCGGGTCGTCGGCGTCCAGGCCGGTGACGGCGAGCCATTCGGCGACCAGGGCGGCGCCGTTGGCGGGCCGCACCCCGAGGGCGTCCCCGGCCTGGTAGGCGAGTTCGCCGCCGCGGGTGTCGAACGCGAACTGCCGGACCTCCTTCTGCGAGCCGGGGAGGCTGAGCAGCCGGTTGCCGATCAGCAGGGTCGGGAACGGGGACGCCTTGGTGTAGACCGGCGCACCGCCCGTGGGCGCCGCGGCGGAGCCCGGTGCGACGGCTGCGCGGGCAGCCGCGGGGGTGGGCCCGGTGGCCGGCGCGGCGAGGGCGGCGCAGACCTGGTCGAGCCACCGGTCGGCGGTGTCCTGGTAGTCGGGTTCGCAGTCGGCGCGGGGGACCAGGCGGGTGGCGCCGAGGGCTGCCAGGCGTTCGTCGAGGCGGCGGCCGTGGCCGCAGAAGTCCTGGTAGGTGGAGTCGCCGAAGGCGAGCACGGCGTAGCGCAGGCCGGGCAGCGGCCCCCGCCCGGCGGCGGTCAGCGCCGACCAGAACCGGGCGCCGTTGTCCGGCGCCTCGCCGTCGCCGAAGGTGCTGCTGAGGAAGAGCACCGGCCCGCCGGGCGGCAGCGCGTCCGGGGTGGTGTCGTCCATGGCGGCGGGCCGCGCCCGGTGGCCCCGCTCGGCGAGCCGCCCGGCCACGGCGGCCGCGAACTCCTCGGCGTTGCCGGTCTGCGAGGCCCAGAGCACCAGCACCTCGGGGGCGTCCCGGGGCGGCGCGCCGGGCCCGGTGGCGGCGTGCCCGGCCGGGGCGGGCGCCGCCGTACGGGAGAACAGGCCGGCCAGCAGCCCGTTCACCCACAGGGTGCGTTCCGGGTCGAGCGGTGCGTCGGCAGGGAGGACGGGGACGCCCGGCAGACCCGGCGCGGCCTCCAGTCCGGTGAGGAAGCCGGCCAGGTAGCGCTCCTCCGCTGCGGCGAGCACGGGCCGGGCGGCCGCCGGGAGGCCGAGGACGGCGGCCAGGGTCGCCGTCGGGGCCGGGGCGCGGGCGGTGTCGGTGTCGGTGTCGGTGTCCGGCGCGGGCACCGCGGCGGTGCGGGCCGGCAGCGGGTGGGGTGGGGAGGCGGGCACCGGGTCGGTCTCCTTCGGTTCGGGGGCGGGGACCACCCGCAGCGCGACGGCGCAGGCCTTGAGTTCGGGCTGGAAGGAGACCGGGTCGACCGCGTCGTTGGTGACGGCGTTGATGCTGAGGTACTCGCCGAACAGGTCGTTCCAGTGGAACGGCGCGAAGCAGTCCCCGGGCCGTACCCGGTCGGTGACGACGGCGGGCAGCACGGCGCGGCCGCGCCGGGAGGCGACCTCCAGGTGGTCGCCGGCGGCGGCGCCCAGCGCGGCCGCGTCGTCCGGGTGGATCTCGACGAACGGCCCGGGGTTCAGCCGGCCGAGCTTGGCGACCTTCCCGGTCTTGGTGAGGGTGTGCCACTGGTGCTGCAGCCGCCCGGTGTTGAGCAGGAACGGGTAGTCGTCGTCGGGGAGTTCGGCCGGCGGCAGGTGCGGCCGGGCGAAGAACCGGGCGCGGCCGGAGGAGGTCGGGAAGGCCAGCCGGGGGCGGCTGCCGTCGGGGCGGACCAGCAGGGTCTGGCTGACGCCGTCGTTCAGGTACCGGACCGGGTTGCGGTCCGGCCCGTCGGCGTCCGGGGCCGGCCACTGCACCGGGGTGGCGCGCAGCCGCTCGTAGCCGACGCCGCGCAGGTCCCAGCCGGTGGCGGGGTTCCAGGCCTGCTTGAGCTCCTCGAAGACCTCTTCGGCACTGGTGTGGCCGAACCCCTCCGTGAAGCCCATCGCGCGGGCCACCCCGGCGATCAGCCGCCAGTCCGGCAGGGCCTGGCCGGGCGGGTCCAGGACGCCCTGGACCAGGGTGAGGTTGCGCTCGGAGTTGACCATGACGCCGTCGGACTCCGCCCAGAGCGTGGCGGGCAGCACCACGTCGGCGTAGGCGTTGGTCTCGGTGTCGGCGAACACGTCCTGGGTGACCACCAGGTCGGCCGCCTCCAGGCCGGCGATGACGGTCCGCCGGTTGCCGACCGAGGCGACCGGGTTGGTGCAGATGATCCAGCAGGCCTTGATCTCGCCGGCCGCCATCCGCTCGAACATCTCGACCGTGCCGCGGCCGACCTCGGTGCGCAGGGTCCCCGGCGGCAGCCCCCACAGGTCCTCGGTGAAGGCGCGTTCGGCCTCGACCAGGACGGAGCGCTGGCCGGGCAGCCCGGGGCCCAGGTAGCCCATCTCGCGGCCGCCCATCGCGTTGGGCTGGCCGGTGAGCGAGAACGGGCCGCTGCCGGGGCGGCAGATCGCCCCGGTCGCCAGGTGCAGGTTGACCAGGGCGTTGGTGTTCCAGGTGCCGTGGGTGGACTGGTTGAGGCCCATCGTCCAGCAGCTCATCCACTCCCCCGCCGCGCCGATCCACCGCGCGGCCTGCCGGATGCCGTCCTCGGGGAGGCCGGTGATTTCGGCGACCCGGGCGGGCGGGTGGTCGGCGAGGAAGGTGGTCATGTCCGCCCAGCCCTCGGTGTGCTCGGCGATGAACTCCTCGTCCACCTGGCCGGCCTCGGCCAGCAGGTGCAGCAGGCCGTTCAGGAGGGCGAGGTCGGTGCCGGGCCTGATCGGCAGGTACAGGTCGGCCTTGTCCGCGGTGGCGGTGCGCCGCGGGTCGACCACGATCAGCTTGGCGCCGGCCTTCACCCGGTCCATCATCCGCAGGAACAGGATCGGGTGGCAGTCCGCCATGTTGGAGCCGATCACCAGGAAGACGTCGGCGTGGTCGAAGTCCCGGTACGAGCCGGGCGGGCCGTCGGCGCCCAGCGACAGCTTGTAGCCGGAGCCCGCGCTGGCCATGCACAGCCGGGAGTTGGACTCGATCTGGTTGGTCCGCACGAAGCCCTTGGCGAGCTTGTTGACCAGGTACTGCGCCTCCAGGCTCAGCTGGCCCGAGACGTAGAACGCCAGCGCGTCCGGCCCGTGTTCGTCGAGGATCGCGCGCAGCCGTCCGCCGACCGCGGTGACGGCCGCGTCCACGTCGGTGGCGGCGGGTGCGGTGCCGCGCCCGGTGCGCACCAGCGCCCGTTCCAGCCGGCCGGGCGCGGCCATCAGGTCGGCGCTGGTGGCGCCCTTGGTGCAGAGCCGGCCGGCGTTGGCCGGGTGGCCGCGGTCGCCGGTGGCGTGGGCCGCCGTGCGCCGGCCGGTGGCCGGGTCGCGGGCGATGTCGAGCACGATCCCGCAGCCGACACCGCAGTACGAGCAGACCGTCCGCACGCTGTCCGTCCTCGCGCTGTCCGTCCGCACGCTGTCCGTCCTCGCGCCTGACGCCGTCACCTGGTCTCCCTCCCGCCGGGCGGGTGGTGGGAGCCGCTCCCACCGTCAGCACCGTAGGAAGGCCGCATTACCCCCGGGTCACGCGGGACCGGGCGGCCCGTTAAGCCCGCCGCACACCGGCCGGTGCGCCGCTGTGAGCAGCGGGCGGCGACGCGGCGGCGGGGCGGCGGCGGTCCTCAGTGGGTTCCCATCCCGTTCCCAGTGCCCGGTGGAACGCTGCTCCCACGTCCCGGCCGGCCGGCCGGGGCGGTCGTACCGATCGAAGGGAGGGGTCTTCATGTCGAAGGTCCTCAAGCTCCAGAAGATGGACACCACCGAGCACGGCGGCCAGGACTACGAGGCCATCAGCTGCAGCTCCTGTGACTCGCAGAGCTGCAACGGCTGATCCTGCGGGCCCCGGCGGCGGCTGCCGCCGGGGCCCACGGCCGGTCCGGCCGGTCCGTGCCCGAGGCGCCGCCCCCCGTTCGGCGCCCCGGGCGGGGGCGGGATCAGGACAAGCGCTGAGGGGGGGGGAAACCAGA
>NZ_JBXQQB010000013.1:170820-199842 GCF_057220535.1 Kitasatospora sp. NEAU-CNBT7
TCCCTGGTCCCCCCCCCCCTTTTTGTCCCCCTGGTTGGATCCCCCCGCGGCCCGGGCGCGGCGTGGGGGCCCGCCCGGCCCGCGGCCGGCCGGGCCGCCGGACCATCCCCGCCCGAAGACCGCCCAACCAGCCCGGACGGAACCGCTGATGATCTCCTGGCAAGCCCTCCAGTTCTACCTGCCGTTCGACCGGCACTGGTACGAGACGGCCGGCCGCCACCTGCCCGGCCCCGAGCACCTGGCCGTCTTCCGCTCCCTGGCGCCGGACGGCTGGCGGACCCGGCGGCGCGGGCTGTGGTTCATCGCGGACCCGCCGGCGGCCGGGCCAGGCCCGGCGCAGGGCTGGAAGCTCCACGTGACGGCGCTGCCCGGGGAGAGCGTCCCGGTGCTGCGGCTGGCGCTGCCGGTGCTGCTGCGGGCCGGGGTGCGGTTCAAGTTCCTGATCGATCCGTACGCGGTCCGGCTGACCGGCAACAAGACCTTCTCGCGGACCGCGAGCGGCAAGTTCATCACCGTGTACCCGGCCGACGAGCGGCAGTTCCGCGCGGTGGGCGGGGCGCTGGCGGCCGCGCTGGAGGGCCGCAGCGGGCCGTACATCCTCTCCGACCGGCGGTGGCCGGGGTCGACCGCCGTCTACTACCGGTACGGCGGGTTCGCCGCGGTCAACCGGCTGCGGCCGGACGGGCTGAGCGACCTGATGATCAGCGCGCCGGACGGCACCCCGGTGCCGGACGTCCGCGCGCCCTACTTCGAGGCGCCCGACTGGGCCGACGACCCGTTCCCCGCGGAGCCCGAGGAGCCGGACGCGCCGCTGGCCGGGCGGTACACCCCGCACACCGCGCTGGCGTTCGGCAACCGCGGCGGCGTGTACCTGGCCACCGACGCGAAGACCGGCCGCGACGTGGTGCTGAAGGAGGCCCGGCCCGGGGTGATGGTCGGCCGGGCCGGGCGCTGGGCGGCCGACGTGCTGGAGAAGGAGTACCGGCTGCTCACCGAACTGGCCGACACCGGCCTGTTCGTGCGCCCGGTGGACTTCTTCCACGAGTGCGGCCACGCGTTCCTGGCCGAGGAGGTGCTGGAGGGCGTGCACTACGGCCGGCACAGCATCGTCCACAACCCGGTGGTCACCCTCGCCCTGGAGCCCGAGGCGGTGCGCGCCTACCTGCTCGCACAGCGGACGCTGTGGCGCGGCCTGGCCCTGGCGGTCGCGGCCGCGCACGAGCGGGGCATCCTGCTCGGCGACCTGTCGTACACCAACGCCTTCGTCCAGCCGGACGGCGCGACGGTGCGGATCCTCGACCTGGAGACCGCGGTCCGCGAGGGCGAGGACCACCATCTGGGCATCTACACCGTGGGGTTGGCGAGCCCCCGGCTGGTGGCGACGGACCGCTACGACCGGGCGGCCGACTGGCACGCGCTCGGCGCGCTGATCCTCTCCTCGCTGATGGTGGTGAACAACACCACCGGCTTCCACCGGCCGGCCCTGCCGCGGTTCCTGGCCGCCCTGGCCGAGGACCTCGCGCTGCCCGCCGAACTGGTGGACCTGATCAGCTGGTTGACCGACGCCGAGGCCACCGACGGGGACTTCGACGCCGCCGAGGTGGTCGGGCGGATCGACGCGCTGCCGCTGCAGACGCACCCGGGCTGGGACCGGCCGGTGCCGCTGGCGCTGCCCGCGACCGCCCGCCACCACGGCGCCGGCCGGCCGCCGGGCCCGTCGGACGCCGAACTGGCCGACCTGACCGAGCAGGTGGCGGCGTACGCGGAGGCGGTCGCCGACCCGCAGCGCGAGGACCGGCTGTTCCCGGCCGACCCGCTGGTGTTCCAGACCAACCCGCTGTCGGTGGCGTACGGCGCGATGGGCGTGCTGCACGGACTGCACCGGCTGCGCGGCGAGGTGCCCGAGCAGCTGTTGGCCTGGGCGCTCGCCCGGGACGTCGACCCGGGCCGGTACCCGCCGGGCCTGTACCTGGGACAGGCCGGGATCGCCTGGGTCTTCGACGAGCTGGGCCGGCCCGAGGTGGCGGGCGCGCTGATGGACCGGGCCCGCGTCCACCCGCTGCGCTTCGCCGACCCCGGTGTGCTGCACGGCGCGGCCGGGTACGGCACGGCCTGTCTGCACCTGTGGCAGCGGCTCGGCGACGACCGGCTGCTGACGGACGCGCTGGAGGCCGGCGAGGCGCTCGCCGCCGGCTGCGTCCGCGACGGGCGCGGCGCCCGGTGGCCGCAGACCGGACCGGACGGCGAGCGGGTCCGGGTCGGCCACGGCCACGGCGCGAGCGGCATCGCGCTGTTCCTGCTGTACCTGCACCTGGCGACCGGTCAGGAGCGCTGGTACCGGCTCGGCCGGGAGGCGCTCGCCTTCGACCTCGGCCAGGGCACCGTCATCTCCGGCCGGGCGCTGGTCTTCCCGGGCACCGCCCGCGAGCCGGGCGCCGAGGGCGGCGTGCTGCGCAACTACTGGGACGAGGGCACCGCCGGGGTCACCACCACCGTGCTGCGCTACCTCGCGGCCCGCCCGGACGCGGAGCTGCTCGCGGTGCTCCCCCGGCTGCTGGCCGACTCGGCGCGCAAGTACACCGTCCTGCCGCAGCTGTTCCACGGACTGGCCGGGCTCGGCAACGTCCTGCTCGACGCCGGTGAACTGCTCCACGAGGAGCGGTGGTTCGCCGAGGCCGGGCGGGTCGCCGAGGGGGTGCTGCTGAGCCGGATCGACCGTCCGCAGGGCGTGGTCTTCCCCGGTGAGCAGGCGCTGCGCGAGAGCACCGACTTCGCCACCGGCTCGATCGGGGTGGCGCTCTTCCTGGACCGGCTGCGGCACGCCCGCCCGGGCGGGCGGACCAACTTCAACTTCACCGTCGACGGGCTGCTGCCGTGAGCCCGCACCGGCCGCGGCTGCCGCGCCGGGTCTCCCTGCTGGGTGCCAATCCGGCGTTCCGGCGGCTGTGGATCGGACAGTTCACCTCCGGTCTCGGCAGCTCGATGACGGTGCTGTCGATCCCGCTGCTGGCGGTCGCCACCACCGGCTCGCCGGCCCGGGCGAGCGTGCTGGCCACGCTGGGCTTCGTCACCACCTGGCTGACGGCCGTCCCGGCGGGCCAGCTGGCGGACCGGATCGGGCCGCGGCGGCTGATGCTGGGCTGCGACGCGGCCCGGCTGGTGTGCGTCGCCGCGGTGGCGGCGGGTGCCCTGCTCGGCGGGCCGCCGCTGTGGCTGCTGGGCGTGTCGGTGGTGGTCTCCGGCGCCGCGATGATGGCGTTCAACCCCGCGTCCGGCAAGATGCTGCGGACCATCGTCCCCGCCGAGCAGCTGCCCGAGGCGGTCTCCGCCAACCAGATCCGCGGCTACACCGCCGGGGTCGCCGGCCCGGCCGCCGGCGGGGCGCTGTTCGCGCTCGGCCGGGCCGTCCCGTTCGCGCTCGACGCGCTCTCCTACGTGGTCTCGCTGGTGTGCGTCCGCGGCCTGCCGGCCGGTGCCGGCGACGAGCCGGCGGCCGGCGCGCGAGGCTGGCCCGACCTGCGCACCGGGCTGGCGGTGCTGTGGCGCACGCCGTTCCTGCGCGGCACGCTCGGCTACTCGGTGCTGGCCAACACCGCGGTGTCGATGCTGACGTACGTGCTGCTGCTGCGGCCCGGCGCGGACGGCGGCGGCATCGGGGCCTCGCTGAGCGCCGCCGCCGTCTGCGGCCTGGTCGGCTCCGCCTTCGCGCCGTACGTGCACCGGCGGTTCGGGCTGCACCGGATCCTGCTCGGGGTCTGCCTGCTCCGGCTGCTCGGCACCGCGGCGGCCGCGCTGCTCGGCGGTCCGGTCGCGCTCGGCGCGGCGCTGGCGGGCGTGCTGCTGCTCGGGCCGGTGGTGGGCGCCGCGATCGGCACCACCACGCTGCTGGTGGTCGACTACGAGGTGTACGGGCGGGTGGTGGGCACCACCTCGTTCATCGGCGGCGCACTGCAGCCGCTGGCGCCGCTGGCGGCCGGGTTCCTGCTGCAGACGGTCGGGGCGGCGCGGGCGCTGGCCGTGGTGGCCGTGCTGTTCGCGCTGTGCACGGCGGCGGTGCTGGCCGCGCGCCGGGGGCTGGACGTCCAGGTGCCCACGGCGGCGCCGGACGCCGCCCCGGCCGCGGCCTGAACCGGGGCCGCCGGCGGGTCAGCCGGCGGCGGCCCGCCACTGCAGCGCGGGATCGTGGGCGAGCACCCGCTCGGTCATCCGGGCCAGCTCCGGGCCGGGGTCGACGCCGAGCTCCTCGCGCAGCAGCCGGCGCGCCGAGCCGAGGACGGCGAGCGCCTCGGCCTGCCGTCCGCAGCGGTACAGCGCCTGCGCCCGCAGCGCCCAACCGGACTCGCGCAGCGGGTAGTCGGCGGTCAGCTCCTCGCTGTCGGCAAGCGTCAGGTGGTGCTCGCCGAGCGCCAGCCGGGCCGCCACCCGGATCTCCCGGGCGCTCGAGCGCAGCTCCGCCAGGCGGGCGGTCTCGGCCTGCACCAGCCGCAGTCCGGCCAGGTCGGCGTAGGCCGGGCCGCGCCACATCCGCAGCGCGGCCTCCGCGTGCGCCAGCGCCTCGGCGGGGTGCCCGCCGGCGGCGGCGGACGCACCGCCCAGCACCAGCCGGGCGAACCGGGCGCTGTCCAGCGCGTCCCGCCCGAGTTCCAGCCGGTAGCCGCCGGCGCGCCGCAGCAGCACCACCGGTGTCTGCCGGGCGCACCGCCACGGTTCCAACGCCCGCCGCAGGTCGGCGACATAGGTGTGCAGCGCCTGCCGCGGCTTGTCCGGCAGCCGTTCCTCCCACACCGCGTCGATGATCTGCTCCTCGCTCACCAGCGCGCCGCGCGCCAGGATCAGCGCGGCCAGTACGGTCTTGGGGCGGCGGCCGCCGAGCGGGGCACGGATCCCGCGCACGGTCGCACCGATCGGCCCGAGGACGTCGATCGTCGGTTCTGTCGGGTTCAGGTCCATGGGCCGAGCGTGAACCGCGGCGGCGGGCTTCCCAATGGGGGCGGGCCCCCGTATTCCGCCGGGCCGCTCGCCGGAACGCCCGCCGCGCCCCGCTGCGCCCCGGCCGGGGCGTCCGGGCGGGCGTCCGGGCGGGCCCGCGGCGGAATCCGGGGGCCGGCCCCCATGTCCTGACGGTCCGTCGGTGGCATGCTCGGCGCATGACGCATCCTGGGGTGGGGGACGGCCGGCCGGGCGGCCCGTGGTGGGCCCGCGGCCTGACCTTGGCGGACCGGATCGGCGGGCCGGTACCGCCGCGCCCGGCCGGCGACGGCCCGCTCGCGGACCCGGTGGCCGGGCGCCGGCTGCGGGCCTGGCGGGACGACTTCGCCGACGGCCGGTTCGCCGCGCGGCTGGCCGCGGCCGGGCTGGACGAGGCGGGGCTGGCCGCCGTACTCGCCGAGCCGCCCGCCGAACTGGCCGCCCGGGTGGGGGAACCCGCCTGGGCCGCGGAGGTGAGCCGGGTCCTCGCGGCGGCCCCCGCCGCGGGGCGGCTCCCCCCGCCGGGTACGTCCTGGGCGGCGGGTTTCGCGGCGGTGCTGGCCCCGTTCACCGACCTCGCCGCCGACCGGCTGCTGGCCGCCCCGGAACTGGCGGGCGCCTGGGAGCTCGCCGATCCGCAGGCGCTGCGGCGGTGCTTCGCCGAGCAGTTGGCGGCGCTGCTGGTCCGGCAGGCCCGCCGCACCCTGGTGCTGGAGCTCAACGTGGCGCGGGTCGGCGGTGAGCTGTCGGGGGCCACCCCGCAGGAGCGGTTCGCCGACTTCGTCCGCCTGGCGTCCGGCCGCGACCGGCTCTCGGCGCTGCTGGCGGAGTACCCGGTGCTGGCCCGGCTGCTGGCCCAGACCTGCCGGCACGCGGTCGCGGCCTGGACCGAGTGCCTCGGCCGGTTCGCGGCCGACCGCCGGGCCCTGGCGGCCGTCCTGCCGGCGGGCGCCGGTCCCGGGCGGCTGGTCGAGCTGGTGACCGGCGCGGGCGACCGTCACCAGCGGGGCCGGGCGGTGGCGCTGCTGCGCTTCGAGTCCGGCGAGCGGGTGGTGTACAAGCCGCGGCCGGTCGCGGTGCACCGGCACTTCAACGAGGTGGTGCACTGGCTGAACACCCGCCTCCCGGGGCCGGACCAGGCCACCTCGGCGGTGCTGGAGCGGCCCGGGTACGGCTGGGTGGAGTTCGCCCGGGCCGCGCCCTGCCGGGACCGGGCCGAGGTCGACCTGTTCTACCGGCGGCTGGGGGTGCTGCTGGCGGTGCTGCACGTCCTGGGCGGCAACGACATCCACTACGAGAACCTGATCGCCTGCGCCGCCCAGCCGGTCCTGGTCGACCTGGAGACGCTGCTGCACCCGTCCCCGGCCCGGCCGGAGCCGCTGGGCGGCGACCCGGCCCTGCGGCTGCTGAACTCCTCGGTGCACCGGATCGCCCTGCTGCCGTTCCACCTGGTCGGCGAGCACGGGGTGCTGGACATCTCCGGGCTGGGCGGTGACCGGGACGCCGTGCACCCGCTGGACGTCGCGGGCTGGGAGGGGGCGGGCACCGACGAGATGCGGCTGGCCCGCGGGCCGGTGACCTTCCCCGGCGCCGCCAACCGGCCCCGGCTGGACGGCGCCGACGCCGACCCCGGCGAGTACGCCGGGTCGCTGCTGGCGGGTTTCCGCGCCGGGTACCAGGCGCTGGCCGACGGCGCGGACGAACTCGCGGGCCCGGACGGCCTGCTGGCCCGCTTCGCCGCCGACACCACCCGGGTACTGGTCCGGCCCACCCGGCGGTACGCCGCCCTGCTGGACGAGTCGACCCATCCGGACGTGCTGCGCGACGCCCTCGACCGGGACCGGCTGCTGGACCTGCTGTGGCGCGAGTCGGAGGGCGACCCGGTCCGCGAGCCGCTGGTCGCCGCCGAACTGGCGGAGCTCTGGGCGGGCGACATCCCGCTGCTCGGCTGCACCCCGGCGGCCCGCAGACCGGTCGTCGACGGCGTCGGGACCGGCCCGGGCTGGGCCGAGTCCGGGCTGGAGCAGGCGGTCCGGCGGCTGGCCGGCCTCGGCCGCACCGACCTGTACGACCAGGAGTGGATCATCCGGGCCGCGCTGGCCACCCGGCGGCGCGGCCCGGCCGGGGCCCGGTCCGGCGCGCGGCGCGGCCCGTACCCGCCGAGCGTGCCCGACCAGGAACGCCTGCTGGCGGCGGCCGGCGGGATCGCCGACCGGATCCTGGCGCGGGCGCACGGCGACCGCGACCGGGTCAACTGGCTGACCCTGGAGCCGATCGGCGCACAGCACTGGGCCCTGATGCCGCAGGGCGCCGGCCTGGCCGGCGGCTACTGCGGGACGGCGCTGTTCCTGGCCCGGCTGGCGGCGCTGAGCGGCGTCGAACGGTACGCACAGGTGGCCCGGCGGGCGGTACGGCCGGTGCCCGCCCTGCTCGCCGCGCTCGCCGACCGGCCCGAGCACCTGGCCGCGGTCGGCGCCGACGCCTTCGACGGTCTCGGCGGGATCGCCTACGCGCTGGGCCAGCTGACGCACCTGCTGGCCGACCCGGAGCTGGCCGCGACCACCGCGCTGGCGGTGGAGCTGACCGCCGCGGCCGCGGGCCCGGCGCCGGCCGACGGCGACCCGGGGGTGCTCGCGGCGATGCTGGCGGTCCACGCGGCGACCGGCGACCGGCGGGCCCTGGACACCGCCGACCGGTGCGCCCGGCGGCTGGCCGCCGGGCCGCCCGGACCGCCCGCCGCCGGGTCGGCCCTGCTGCGGTACGCGGCCGCCACCGGCCGCGCCGAGTTCGAGCAGCCCGGCCTGCGGCACCTGCTGGCGGCCGTCGCCGGCCCGCCGCCGGCCGTCCTCGGCTGGGACGGCGGTCTGGCCGGGGCGGCCCTGGCGGTCGCGTCGGCCGGGCCCGCGGCGGCCGGCGATCCGCGGCTCGACGGGTTCGTCGCCGCCGCGGTCACCGGCCTCGCCGAGCACGGTCCGCTGCCCGACCACAGCCTGCGGCACGGTGAGGCCGGGGTGCTCGAACTGCTGCTGGCCGCCTCCCCGCAGGGCGCCGTGACGGGCCTGACGGCGGGCCGGGCCGGCACCCTGCTGACCGCCCTGGACCGGTACGGGCCGCGCTGCGCCACCCCCGACGCCGTCGCCGTCCCCGGCCTGCTCGACGGCCTGGCCGGGATCGGGTACGCGCTGCTGCGGCTGGCCTTCCCGGCCCGCACCCCCTCGGTGCTGCTGCTGGATCCCCCCGACTCTCCGGCACCGCGCAGCCCGGCGCCGTCGGAGCCCACCGCCCCATCCGCCTCGAACGGGAGAAGCCTGTGAACGCATCGACGCTGGTCGCCCTCTGGAAGGACCCGGCCGCCCGCGCGGGCTCGGACGTCCGCCACCCCGCCGGGGAGATCCGGCTCACCGCGGCGGGGGGCCCGCCGGCAGACCCCCGCGCCAACCCCATCCCCCGACCTACCAGCGCCCTTTCCCTCCCCCCTTTGGGGGTACCCCTTCCCACTGTGTTTGCCCCCCCCCCGCCCCCCCCCCGCGCCGACCTGCTCACCGGACTGACCGGCGCCCTGACCGGGACCGGCCAGGAGACCATGGACACCACCACCTCCGAGATCACCGTGACGAGTCTGTCCTTCCACTGACGACCCGTCGCTGACCCGACGTCAGACCCCCTGCCGGGCACCGGCATCCACCATGGTGGAAACCCGGCCCGATCCGTTAGCCTCCGTGGATGCTCATCACATCGCCGGTGGTCATCGGACGTGCCCGGGAGCTCGGGCTGCTCGGGGCGGGCCTCGCCGCCGCCCAGCGGGGCGAGGGCCGCGCCGTCTTCCTGCTCGGCGAGGCCGGGATCGGCAAGTCCCGGCTGGCCGCCGAGTGCGCCTACCGGGCGGTCGCGGACGGCACCGTGGTACTCCGCGGCCGCGCCGGCTCCAGCGGCGCACCGGTGCCGTTCCGGCCGATCACGGAGGCGCTGCTGGCGCTGTTCCGGATCGGCGGCCCGCCGCAGGACCCGGCCCTGGCCCCGTACCGGCCGGCGCTGGCCGCATTGGTCCCGGAGTGGCGCGGCGCCGCCGACCCGGAGGTGACGCCCTCGCTCACCGAGACCGCGGAGGCGTTCCTGCGGCTGCTGGCCGCCGTCGGGCGCGGCCCGGCCGGCCGGCGGCCCGCCGGCTGCCTGCTGATCGTCGAGGACCTGCACGACGCGGACGCCGAGACCCTGGCGGTGGTCGACCACTTGGTCGACAACCTCGCCGGCCTGCCGGTCCAGCTGGTCGCCACCCTGCGCTCCGGGACCGGGCCGGCCGCCGAACTCGCCCACGCCGCCGGCGCCCGCCGCGCCGCCGACCTGGCCGAGCTGCGCCCGCTCGCCCCGGCCGAGGTCCGGGCGCTGGCCGAGTCCTGTCTGGCCGCACCGGCCGGCGGGCTCCCGGAGACGGTCACCGCCCGGCTGGTCCGGGACTGCGGCGGCAACCCGTTCGTCGTCGAGGAGCTGCTCAGCGGCATGGTCGCCGCCGGGGTGATCCGCCAGGACGGGCAGCAGGGCTGGCAGGTCGGCGGCGACCTGGGCATCGAGGTCCCCACCACCGTGGTGCGCAGCGTCGCCCAGCGGGCCGCCCGGCTGGACCCGGCCGCCCGTGAACTGCTGTACGCCGCGGCCGTGCTGGGCCGGCGCTTCGCGCTGCCGGTGCTGCAGCTGGTGACCGGGCTGGACGACCGCAGCCTGCTGATCCACCTGCGGGCGGGCATCGACGCCCAGCTGATCTCCCCCGGCGGCCCGGTCGCCGACTGGTACGAGTTCCGGCACGCCCTGACCACGGACGCGCTGCTGGCCGCGCTGCTGCCGGTCGAGCGGGCGGCGATGGCCCGGCGCGCGGCCGAGGCGGTGGAACAGGCCCACCCGGGGCTGCCCGGCGAGTGGCGTCACCTGGTCGCGGTGCTGCGGCAGACCGCCGGGGACACCGCGGCCGCCGGACTGCTGTTCGCCGAGGCCGGCCGCGGCGCGCTGGCCGACGGCGCCGTCAGCTCCGCGGTGTCGCTGCTGGAGCGCGCGCACGGCCTGATCGCCCCGGACGACGGGCCGGACGGGCCGGACGGCCCGGGGCCGGACGGCGGGCCGGCGGTCGGCAGCCTCGGGGAGCGCGCGGCGCCCGAGGACGCCACCGCCGTCCTGGAGAGCCTGGTGTTCGCGCTGGTGGAGACCGGCCGGCTGGACCGGGCGCTGGCGCTGGCCGAGACCGTCCCGGTCGGCGGCCCGGGCGCGCTGGGCGACGCCCGGACGGCGGCCCTGCACACCCGGCTCGCCTGGGCGGCCGTCTCGGCGGGCCGGCCCGCCGACGCGGCCGCCCAGGTGGCGCTGGTACGCGCCCTGCTCACCCGCTTCGACGGCTCCGCGCACACCCCCGCACTGGACGTGGTGGAGGCCCACCTGGTCCTCACCGCCCCCGCCGAGCGCGCCGCCGCCGACCGGACGGCCGAGGCCCAGCGGCTGGCCCGGCGCGCCGCCGAACAGGCCGAACGGGCCGCACTGCCCGAGGTCGCCTGCCAGGCGTGGCAGTTGCTGGCGATGCTGGAGCGCCGGCACGGCTTCGACCGCGCCGACGCCTGCCTGGAGCGGATCCTGGCGCTCGCCGTCCGGGAGTCGCTGCCGACCTGGCAGGTCGACGCGCTACTGCGGCTCGGCGTCAACGAGTTCATGCGCAGCGGCTCCTCGGCCCAGCTCGAACGGGCCCACCGGGCGGCGCTCGGCCTCGGGGCGCTCGGCCTGATGCACACCGCCGAGGCCACCTTGGCCATGCAGGCCGTGCTGCGCGGCGAGTACCGGGCCGCCGGCGAGCTGACCGAGCGATGTCTGGAGGCGACCGCCGGCCTGCGCAACGTCGACCACCACCAGTTCGTCCTGCTCACCCGGGCCGCCGTCGCCGCCCACCAGGGCCGCCGCCCCGAGATGGAACGCGAACTCGACCGGTTCCGCCGCTGGGACGGCGACCGTTCACTGCAGCTCCCGCTGGCGTACGGGAACTGCCGGGCGGTCTGCGCGCTGCTGGAGGAGGACCGGGACCGGGCGCTCACCGAACTGGAGCACGCCCGGCTGTGGGAGGAGCAGAACCCGACCGTCTTCTACCTGAACGGCCGCTACGGGCTGCGCCCGCTGCTGCGCGCGCTGGCCGGGCTCGCCGACCCGGCCGAACACGCCGCCGCGGCCGCCGACCCCGCCGCCGGGCTGCTGTGGAACCGGCAGTTCGAGCGGCTCGCGCACGCCGTGCACGAGGGCCGGGCCGGACGCCACGACGCGGCCGCACTGGCCGTCGAGGAGGCCGTCGCGGCGGGCCGGCCGTTCCTGATGGCCCGCCACCTGGGGCTGCGGCTGGTCGCGGAGGCGGCGCTCGCGGACGGCTGGGGCGACCCGGTGCGCTGGCTGCGCACCGCCGAGGAGTACTTCCACGGCGCCGCGGTCCCGGCCGTCGCCAACGCCTGCCGCCACCTGCTGCGCCGGGCGGGCGCGAGCGTCCCGCAGCGCCGTACCGGCGCCGACCGGGTGCCCGCGGAGCTGCGCCGGCAGGGCCTGACCGTGCGTGAGCACGAGGTGCTGCTGCTGGTCGCGCAGCGGCTGGGCAACCAGGAGATCGCGGCCCGGCTGCACATCTCCCCGCGCACCGTGGAGAAGCACGTCGCCAGTCTGCTCACCAAGACCGGCCGTCCGCACCGCACCGCCCTGAGCGACTTCGCCGCGGCCGCCACGGCCGGCCCGGCGGGCCTCCCGTCGCCGCCCCGGCCGGTGCGCTGAGCCCAGTCGGCCCGTCAGCCGGGCGGCCCGGGCGGCCGGGGGGTGGTGCCGTACGGGCGGTGCTCCGGTCCGGCACCGCCGCGCCGGGGGTCGCCGCCGGAGGCCAGCCGGGACACCACCTCGGTGAGTTCGTCGCAGGCCTGCTGGATCTTGCGGTGGGTGTTCTGCCGTTCGGCGACGATCGCGGCCAGCAGCAGCCCGGTCAGCGCCGCCGAGCCGTTCAGCGCCTGCAGCGTGACCATCTGGTGCAGCACGCTCTGCCCGGCGAACGGCCCGGCGTCCTCGGTCGCGGCGGTGATGGTCAGCACGGACGCCGCCAGCACGCACGGCGCGGCCCCGGCCAGCTCGAACCGCAGGGCCGCCCACACGATCAGCGGAAAGACCAGGAACAGCAGGTCGAACGGGCTGCGCGCGGCCACGTACCCGACCCCGACGGTGACGGCCAGCAGGACGGCGGGCTCCAGCCACCGGGGCCGCAGGTCGGCGCCGGGCAGCCGGAAGCGGTGGGCCGCCAGCAGGACCGGCGCGACCACCAGCACGCCCATGGCGTCGCCGACCCACCAGGCCGACCAGGTCGCCCAGAACTCCTCGCCGGTCAGCGAGCCGCCGACCAGCAGGGTGGTGCTGCCGACGGTGGCGCTGATCAGCATCCCGGCCAGCGCGCCGAGGAAGACCAGCGCCACCCCGTCGCGCAGCCGGTCCAGCTCGGGCCGGAAGCCCGCCCGGCGCAGCGCGAGGCAGGCGCAGACCGGGGCCAGCGTGTTGCCCGCGGTGATCGCCAGGGCGCCGGCGTCCACCGACCCGATGCTGGCGATCACCAGCAGCGCCCCAGCGGCCACGCCCGGCCACAGCCGCAGGCCGTACAGCAGCAGGGCGGTCACGGCGATGCCGGTGGGCGGCCAGAGCGGGGTGACCCGGGCGCCGGCCACCACGACCTGCTCCAGCAGGCCCAGCCGTCCGGCCGCGAAGTAGGCCGCCGCGACGGCGGCCGCCTGCAGGCCGACCCGGAGGAGGCGGGACGCGTCGATTCTCACCATCCCGGACATCAGACCGCGTGGGCGGCCCGCACGCGGCCGTGACACGCGCGGCCCGGCCGGGGCACTTCCACGGGACGGGGCCCGCCGGCGGTGACAGGGCGCGTCTGCAGGCGGCCGCCGGGCCCGCAACGCTCCCCCCGGCCTCCGGCCGGTGGGTGTCCCCGGCCGGGCGCCCGCCCGGATCACCCGGGTACAACCCGGTGTGCGGGCGGTCCCGGCTCCCACCCGCCCGGGCGCCCGGTGCCGCGACCCGCTCCGACGCGCCCTACCGCGCCTCGCGGTCGTCGCGCAGCACCAGTACGGCGGCGTCGTCGGTGTGGCCGGTCAGCTCCGCGACCTTGATCACCTCGGCGGCGAGCTCGTCCGGCTCGGCCCGGACCCCGGCCCGGACCACCCGTTCCACCTCGGCCAGTCCCTCCTCGACGGAGAACGAGGGGCCCTCCACCACGCCGTCGGTGACCAGGACGTAGGCGCCGTCGGTGGGCACCCGGTGGCTGACCACCGGGTAGTCCTCGCCCGCCAGGATGCCGAGCGGCAGCCCGCCGGAGTCGTCCCAGGCGACCCCGCCCCGGCCGTCGGGGCCCGCCCACACCGCGGGGACGTGCCCGGCCCGGGCCACCGTGAGGTCGCCGTGCGCGGGGTCGAAGCGCAGGAAGGTGCAGGTCGCGAAGAGTCCGAAGTCGAGCGAGACCAGCAGGTCGTTGGCGTGCCGCAGCACCTCGCCGGGGTCGACGGCGAAGGAGGCCACGGCCCGCAGGCCGACCCGGAGCTGTCCCATGAAGGCGGCGGCCTCCACGTCGTGGCCCTGGACGTCGCCGATCGTGAAGGCCAGCGCGCCGTCCGGCAGCCGGAACCCGTCGTACCAGTCGCCGCCGATGTCCAGGCCGTTGCGGGCGGGCGCGTAGCGGGCGGCGGTGCGCAGTCCGGGGCAGCGCGGCAGCTCTGCGGGCAGCAGTTCGCGCTGGAGCGCCTCGGCCAGTTCGACCCGGGCCCGCTGCATCTCCGCGCGTTCCAGCGCCTGGGCGGTGAGCCGGCCGAGTTCGCTCAGCAGGTCGTCGGCGCTCGCGGGACGGTCGGGACGGCGTCGCACCACTGACCCTCCGGGAGCTCGGTCTGCCGGGCCGCGGCCGCCTCGTCCGTCGCCGCGCCGGGCCGTACGGTCATGCTATTTCCGCCGCCCGCGCGCTGCCGCCCGTACCGGTGCGGCCCCCGGGCCGGGCCGCGCGCAGTGACCATCCGGGTGTGAGATCACCTCTCCCCCGCTGGCGCGGCCGGGTCGGGGGAAGGAGACAGGAATGCCAGCGCTCACCGAGACACTCACCGACCGGGTACGGCGGCGCCTCAGGGACCCCGTCGTCGTGCTGACGATCCGGGCGACCGTCGCGGCCACCATCGCGTACGCGGTCGCGGTGCAGCTCAGCAGCGAGCCGGCCCCGCTGACCGCGCCGCTGACGGCGCTGCTGGTGGTCCAGGTGACGCTGTACTCGACGCTCACCACCAGCATCCGCCGGGTGAACTCGGTGGTGGTCGGGGTGGTGATCGCCATCGGGTTCAGCTCGGTGATGGGCCTGTCCTGGTGGAGCCTGGGGCTGATCATCCTCGCCTCGCTGACCATCGGGCAGTTCGTCCGGGTCGACGAGTTCGTCAACGAGGTGGCGATCAGCGCGATGCTGGTGCTCGGCGTGACCCGGCTCGCCTCGCAGGCCTGGGACCGGGTGCTGGAGACCCTGATCGGCGCGGTGGTGGGTCTGCTGTTCAACCTGGTGTTCGCGCCGCCGGTGTGGGTGGACACCGCCGGCGAGTCGATCGAGGACCTCGCCCGGCGCGCCCGCCACCTGCTGCTGCGGATCGGCGAGGAGCTGGGCAGCCCCACCCCGGTGGAGCGGGCCGCGGCCCGGCTGCACGAGGCCCGCGCCCTCGACCAGGCCATCGCCGACGTGGACGGCGCGCTGCGGCAGGCCGAGGACAGCCTGCGGCTGAACCCGCGGATCAGCGAGGGCCTGCTGTCGCGGCTGGTGCTGCGCACCGGGCTGGACACGCTGGAGATCTGCGTGGTGGTGGTGCGGGTGCTGGCCCGTTCGCTGACCGACCTGGCCAAGCGCCGCGGCGCGGACGAGGCGCTGTTCCCGCCGGACGTGGCGCTGGCCCTGGAGGAGCTGCTGGCGCACGTCGGCGGGGCGCTGGTCAGCTTCTCGGTGCTGGTCAGCACCCAGGTGAGCCGCAACGCGGAGGAGGCGGAGGCCCGGCTGGCGGCGGAGCTGGCGGCCGCCTGGGCGAGCCGGGAGAACGTCGCGCAGATGCTGCTGCGCCGGGTGCAGGAGCACCCGAAGGCGTGGCAGCTGCACGGGTCCCTGCTGGCCGAGGTGGACCGGATCCTGGACGAGCTGGACCTGGAGCACCGCACCCGCAGGCTGATGGAGGAGCTGGACCGGGCGTCGGTGGCCAACCGGGAGATGTTCACCCGGCTCGGCCGGCTGCGGCGGTTCGCCCGCGGCGAGGGCCTGCGGCGCCGGAGCGCGGCCTGAGCGGTCCGGGCGGCCCTACCCGGCGGTGCCCGGGACCTCCTGCTCGGTCCAGATCGCCTTGCCCTGGTCGGTGTAGCGGCTGCCCCAGCGGCTGGTCAGCTGGGCGACCAGGTAGAGGCCGCGGCCGCCCTCGTCGGTGACCCGGGCCCGGCGCATCCGGGGCTGGGTGCTGCTCGGGTCGGAGACCTCGCAGATCAGCCGTTCCGCGCGGATCAGCCGGACACCGACCGGGCCGCCGCCGTACCGGATCGCGTTGGTGACCAGCTCGCTGACCACCAGTTCGGTGGTGAAGGCCAGCTCGTCCAGTCCCCAGGCCTCCAGCTGGGCGGTCACCGACTCGCGGACCCGGGCGACGGCGGCCGGGTCGGGTTCGACGTCCCAGGCGGCGGTGTCGCCCGGGGGCAGCACCCGGGTCCGGGCGAGCAGCAGGGTGACGTCGTCGGACTGGCGGTGCGGCGGCAGGCTCTCGGTGATCTCCCGGCCGGCCTCGGCGAGCGGGCGGGTGGTGACCGCGGCGCGGCCGAGCCGGGTCCGCAGTTCGGCCATGCCGTCGTCCAGGTCGCCCTCGCCGCCGCCGATCAGGCCGTCGGTGTAGAGCACCAGCACGCTGCCGGCGGCCGGTTCGATCTCGGCCACCTCGAACGGGAAGCCGCCGACGCCGAGCGGCGGTCCGGGGCTGAGCTCGACGTACCCGATGGCGCCGTCCGGGTGAACGACGGCGGGCGGCGGGTGGCCTGCGCTGGCCATCACGCACCGCCCGGACACCGGGTCGTACACGGCGTACAGGCAGGTCGCGCCGGCCGGGGCCGGTTCCCGGCGGACCCCGCCGCCGTCCGGGTCGTCGGCCGCCTCCACCACCAGCTGCGAGACCAGGTCGTCCAGGTGCACCAGCAGTTCGTCCGGGCCGAGGTCCAAGTCGGCGAGGGTGCGCACGGCGGTCCGCAGCCGGCCCATGGTCGCGGTGGCCTCCAGGCCGTGGCCGACCACGTCGCCGACCACCAGGGCGATCCGGGCGGAGGACAGCGGGATCACGTCGAACCAGTCGCCGCCGACCCCGCCGTCGGTGTCGGTGGGCAGGTAGACGCTGGCGGTGACGGCCGCGGGGGTGTCGGTCGCGGCCGGCGGCAGCAGGCTGCGCTGAAGGCTGACGGCGGCCCGGTGCTCCCGGGTGTAGCGGCGGGCGTTGTCGAGGGCGAGCGACGCCCGGGAGGCGATCTCCTGGAGCAGTTCCAGGTCGGTGCTCTCGTAGCGGTCGCCGGCCGGGTCCCGGTAGGCGCGGATCCGGCCGAGCAGGATGCCGCGGGCGCGCAGCGGGGCGGACATCGTCGGGCGGCCGTCCGCGGTGCTGGTGGCGGCGGGTACGGCGGCGCCCGCGGCCTCCACGTACACGGTGGTCCCGGTGGGCGGTTCGACGGTGTCGGGGCCGACCGCGGCGGTGCGGCGCAGGCTGAGCAGTCCGGCGGCGTCGGGGAGCGGGTCGTCGCCGTTGAAGACCGCCTCGGCGACCTCGACCACGGCGGCGTCGGCGAGTCCCGGGACCAGGACGGCGACCAGGTCCACGCAGGTGCCGGTGACGGACAGCGAGCCGCCGAGCGCGGCGGTGGCGCGGTGCAGCAGTTCGAGGCGCCGGCGCGAGCGGCCGAGTTCGGTGACGTCGGTGAACAGCGCGGTCACCCCGATCGGCTTCTCGCCGTCGGCCTGCAGCCGGAACGCGGAGATGCCCATCACCCGTCCGCCGCGCGGGTCGAGCACGGTCCGCACCAGGGCCTCCGGCAGCACCAGCGGCCGGCCGCTCTCGAGCACGTCCCGCAGCAGCACCTCGATCGCCTCGGCGTCCTCGGCGCGCAGGAAGTCGGCCAGCCGCATGCCGTTGAGGTCGGTGGGGACCCCGCTGTAGGGCAGCAGGTTGGTGTTGGTGCGCAGCAGCCGCAGCTGGTCGTCGAAGACCGCGAGGCCGACCCGGTCCTGGAGGAAGAGTCCGCTGGCGAAGGCGTCGTCCTCGCGCCACCGGACGACCTGGTCGGCCGGGGCGCCGAGCACCAGGAAGCCGTCGGGGCCGGGGCCGGCCAGCGGCAGCACCTGGAACGCGATGTCGGTGGGGTTGCCCCGGGCGTCCAGCAGCGCCACCCGGCCCTCGCGGGCGCCCGCCAGCGCGTCCCAGCGGTCGGGGTCGGCGAGCAGGTCGCGCACCGGCCGGCCGCACACCTCGCCGGCCGGCCGGCTCAGCAGCGCCTGGGCCGCGGCGGTCCAGCCCACGACCACGCCCTCGGGATCGAGGACGGCCGCGGCCAGGCTCCCGGTGAACGGGTGGCGGAATCTCTCCATGGTGTGCGCACCTCACGCGGTCGGCGGGCGGGCCGGTCCACTCCTCCTCATCCTGCATCGGATGGCGGTGCCGCGCGTGTCTGCGGGCGGTCGCCGGACGGGTGGCGGGCGGGCATCGGCGGTGGCCTCACAGCCGCGGCCGGAAGACCAGCAGCGCGATGTCGTCCCGGACGTCCGCCACCCGGCGCAGCCGGTCGCAGAGCTGCTCGACCGGCAGGTGGCGGGCTTCGGTGGCGGCGGCGGCGAGCCGGTCCAGGCCTTCGCTCAGGCCGGTGCCGGGGCTCTCGACCAGGCCGTCGGTGTACAGCAGCAGGGTGTCCCCGGCGCCCAGGACCCGGCGGTGGATGCTGCGCGGCGCGTCCGGGTCGACGCACAGCGGCAGGTCGGCGCGGGGGCCGGTGAGGAGCCGGGCGGGGCCCTCGGCGGGGATCAGCAGCGGCGGGGGGTGCCCGGCGTTCGCCCAGACCACGTGCCAGCCGTCGGCGCGCAGGGTCAGGTGGGCGTGCACGATCGTGACGAACGGCGCGACCTGCAGCCCTTCGGCGGCCCGGTCGAGCTGGGCGAGGATGTCGGCCGGGGTGGCCGGGCGGTTGCTGTTGTAGGCGAGCGCCCGCAGCATGCTGCGCAGCTGGCCCATCGCGGTCGCGGCGGTCAGGTCGTGGCCGGCGATGTCGCCGATGGCGAGCGCGAGGGTGCCGTCGGGCAGGAAGAACGCGTCGTGCCAGTCGCCGCCGATCTCGGCGGTGGTGCTGGCCGGCTGGTAGCGGGCGGCGAGGTCGGCGCCGGGCACCTCGGGGACCGGGGTGAGCTGGGCCCGTTGCAGGATCAGCGCGGTGCGGCGGGCGTGCTGGTGCTCCAGGGCGTTGCGCAGCGGCCGCTGGGCCTGCTGGAGGACCTCGCCGAGCAGGGCGATGTCGGCGGCGCTCGGCGGCGGGCTCTCGCCGCAGCCGGCCGCCGCGGCGAAGGCGACCACCGCGGAGTCCACCACGATCGGGACCAGGACCAGGCTGGTGGCGCGGGCCTCGGCCAGCCAGCGCAGGGAGACGTCGGGCAGGACGCCGTCCGGGGGGTGGCCGGCGGCGAAGGTGATCAGCCGGGGCCGGCCGCTCTCGATGACCTCCTGGGCGACCGGCCCGACCCGGTAGGTCTGGCTGCGCAGCGCGGGCAGGGCGGGCAGGCCGGGCCGGGCGGCGGAGGCGACCCGGGTGCCGATGATGCCGTCGGCGAGGGCCGGGCCGTCGCCGTCGGGCAGCCGGAACACCGCGCAGGCGTCGGTGAGGTCGGGCACCACCGCCTCGGCCATCGCGGCGAACGCGGCCTGCAGGTGGTGGGCGGGGGCGGCGGCGACCTTGGCGCGCAGCTGTTCGCGCAGCCGGGCCCGCCACTGGTCCTCGATGTCGGCGGTGGCGCCGATCCACTCGGTCACCCGGCCGTCGGCGAAGACCGGGACCGCCCGGGACTTGACGTGCCGGTACTCGCCGGAGGCGGTCAGCACCCGGAAGGTGGTCTCGAACATGGCGGGGGTGCCGGTGGCGGCCTCGGCCCACGCCTGGACCAGGCGGGGGGCGTCGCTGGGGTGGATCAGTTCCAGCCAGCCCGGGTCCATGGTCGAGCGCCATGGGGAGCCGGTGAGGTCCTGCCAGCCCGCGACCAGCTCGGTCATGGTGCCGTCGGGGCGCAGCAGCCAGACCATCTGGGAGACCGCGGTGACCAGCGCCTTGTAGCGCTCCAGGGCCTGCTGGTGCTGGAGGGAGAGCTCCTGGGCGCGTTCGGCGGCCACCACTTCGGTGGTGGTGTCGACGGCGACGGCGAGGACTCCGCGGCCGTGCCGGGAGCGCACCGGGGTGCAGCTGTAGACGAAGTAGCGGGGGCCCGGGGCGCCGGGGGCGGTGCCGACGGTGGCCCTGGGGGCGCTGACCTGGCGGGCTTCGCGTTCCTGGTAGACCTGGTCGAGCAGGGCGAGGAACGGGGCGGCGTACTCGTCGGCGAAGGCGTCGGCGGCGGGCAGGTCGAGGGTCCGTTCGCCGAACAGCCGGCGGAAGGCGTCGTTGTAGTAGACCAGCCGGTGTTCGGGGCCGCTGAGCAGGGCGACCGAGACGATGGCCCGGTCGAAGACCTCGGGCACGAATTCGGGCTCGGCGGCGTCCACGGGCGGCGCCCTCCTCTCGGGCTCGGCGCGCGGGCTCGCGCGGCCGGTGCGCTGGGTACGGCCGGGGCCGCGCGGACTCGGGTGCCCACTCCCGTCCGACGCTACGAGACCGGCCGGGGTTGCGCATGCCGTCGCCGGGCCGGACGGCCGGGGCCCGGCCGCAGTGCGACCGGGCCCCTTGCCTCGCCGGACGGCTCAGCAGGCGATCGGGAGGTCCAGGGTGACCGGGTTGGGCGACCACGGGAACGACGCGACGGAGAAGCTCGCGTGCACGGTGGAGCCGCACGGGACGGTGGCGGGGATGCCGTGGACCTGGATGGTGGAGGCGGTGAAGTTCACGTTCTGGTTGACGGTGCCGAGCGAGGCGCCGCCGACCAGGTTGGCGGACAGGCTGGTGACCAGCTGCTTGGGCTGGGGCGCCGGGCTGCCCGGGGAGGGCGGGCCGGCCAGGCCGACCTGGCCGTAGATCTCGACGCCGGTGCCGGTGACGTCGGCGCAGACCTTGGTCGCCAGGCCGGCCTGGTAGCCCAGGTATCCGCAGGTCGTGGTGGTGGTGACGGCGGCGGTACCGGCCTGCGGGGCGGTGGCGGCGGTGGCCGGGGCGACACCCAGGGCGGTGAGGCCGGCGACGCCGGCGGCGATCAGGGCAAGACGGCTCATCGGTGGTTCTCCTCGTGCGGGTTGCTCGTACGGACGGACGGCCTCCTGCGGCGTTCCCGCAGGAGGCATCTGACATGTGATATTTCACATCAGACCTGAAGACAGAGTGGCATGGATTCGAACAGCTCATGCGATCTTCACAACAGATCGGTGCCGGATGTGATCCAGCTAACTCGCCGCTCCGGGCGGCGGCGTGACGCCTGGTCAGGGTGATGGCCCGTCAGCGCAGCCGCCCGGCCGACCGGGGCGACCCGCGCCGGAACGGGCCGCCGGCCCCCGCGGACCCGGGCGGCACGGACGGGCTGGGCCGCCGGAGCGTGTCTAGGATGAGTGCCGGGGGCCGCACAGGAGGGCCGCGTATGAGTCAGGGCAAGCGCTACGCGTTGACGTTTCCCGGCGCGCCGGGCACGCACGCTCCGCAGGACGTGGTGGTGGTCGAGGCGACCGGCAGGACCGGCCCCGGCGGGCATCCGGTGTACGAGGACGCCTCCGGGATCGTCCGGGCCGAGATCAGCGACCGCGACGAGGTCAGGATGCTCGCCAGCGGCGGCAGCCAGAACACCCAGACCCCGATCCACGCGGTGCCGCTGCCCTGACCCGGGTACGGCCGCGGACCACGGCGGACGGCCCCTCGCGGGCCGTCCGCCGGACCGCTCAGCGGGCCAGCCGGCCCATCAGTGCGGAGGCCGCGCCGACCCCCAGCGCCGCCGCCAGCACCAGCACCCCGAGGTCGAGCCACAGGTGGGCGGGGGTGCCGAGCAGCAGACCGCGCAGCGCGTCCACCTCGTAGCTGAGCGGATTGACCTTGCTGACCGCCTGCAGCCAGCCGGGCATCACCGCGACCGGGTAGAGCGCGTTGGAGCCGAAGAACAGCGGCATGGTGATCGCCTGCCCGATCCCCATCAGCCGCTCCCGGGTGAGCACGATCCCGGCGATCGACATCGACAGGCAGGCGAAGAACGCCGAGCCGAGCACCACCACCACGGCCACCCCCAGCAGCCGCAGCGGGTTCCAGGTCATCGAGACCCCGAGCACGGCCGCGATCAGCACCACCACGACCGCCTGGACCACCGACTTCACCCCGGCCGCGAAGGCCTTCCCGGTCACCAGGACGGCCCTCGGGGTCGGCGTGACCAGGAGCTTGGTGAGCACCCCGGAGTCGCGCTCCCAGATGATCATGATGCCGTAGAAGATCGCGATGAACATCGCCGACTGCGCGATGATGCCCGGCGCCAGGTAGTCCAGGTACGGGATCCCGCCGGTCGGGATCGCCTTGATCCGGGTGAAGGTCTCACCGAAGATCAGCAGCCACAGCGCCGGCTGCACCGCCCTGGTGTAGAGCTCGACCCGGTCGTGCCGCAGCTTCTGCAGCTCGATGGCGCAGAGCGCGGCCACCCGGGCGGGCACCAGCCGCCAGCCCCGGCGGGCCGGCGGCGGGGTCAGCAGCAGCCTCAGCTGCGGGGACGCGGCGGCGGGGGCGGCCGGGGCGGCCGGGGCGTCAGCCGACACGGGAAGCGGTCCTGCGGGTGCGGCGGACATCGCCGAGATCCCCTCCTTCGTCGTTGTCGCGGCCGGTCAGCCCGCTGCCGGCGTAGTGGCGGAAGACGTCCTCCAGGCTGGGTTCGGCGCCGCCGGGCCCGGCCAGCGCGTGCCGCAGCTCGGCGGGGGTGCCCAGCGCCCGGATCCGGCCGCGGTGCATCAGGCCGACCCGGTCGCAGTACTGGTCCGCCTCGTCCATGTAGTGCGTGGTGACCAGCACCGTCATCCCGGTGGCGGCCCTGACCTCGTTGATCCGGTCCCACACACCGGTCCGGGCGATCGGGTCGAGGCCGATCGTCGGCTCGTCAAGGATCAGCAGCCGCGGCGCGCTGACCAGCGCCTGGGCCAGCTCCAGCCGCCGGACCATGCCGCCGGAGTACGTCCCGGCCAGCCGGTCGGCCGCCTCGGTGAGGTCGACGGCGGCCAGCGCCTCGGCCACCCGGGCGGCCCGCTCGCGGCGCGGCACGTCGAAGACCCGGGCGAACAGGGCGACGTTCTCCCGCCCGGTCAGGCCGCCGTCGGCGGACAGCTGCTGCGGCACGTACCCGAGCAGCCGGCGCACCGCCATCCGCTCGCGGGCGCTGTCGTGCCCGAACACCTCGACCATGCCCGGCGGGATCCGCAGCAGGGTGGTGATCGCCCGGATCGCCGTGGTCTTGCCCGCGCCGTTCGGACCGAGCAGGCCGAACACCTCACCGGCCCGGACCTCCAGGTCCAGACCGTCGACCGCGCGGGCGGCGCCGAAGGAGTAGCGCAGGCCGGTGCAGCGCACGGCGGTGGCCGGCGCGCCCGGCGGCGGGCCGCCGGCGGCCGGTGTCACGGCGGGTGTCGCGGTCATTCCCCGTCCCCTTCCTCGTGGAGGCCCTCGGCCAGACGCCGCAGGGCCGGGAGTGCGGCGGTGAGCGCCACCCGGTCCGCCTCGGACAGCAGCGCGACCTGCGCGGTGACCAGCTCGCTGCGGCGCCCGTCCCAGGCCGCGAGGCGCGCGGCGGCCTGCGGCGTCGGGTGGAGCAGCGCGGCCCGGCCGTCCGCCGGGTCGGGGGCCCGCAGCAGCAGGCCGTCCCGGACCAGCTGGTTGACCAGGGTGGACACCGAGTTGCCCGCCAGGTACAGCTCCTTGGCGGCGGCGGAGACCCGGATGCCCGGCCGGGCGGCGACCAGCCGCAGCAACTCCACCTGCGCGCCGCGCAGCCGGGGTGCGGTCAGGCCCCGGCGCAGGCGCCGGCGCAGCAGCCGCTGGATCCCGACCAGCAGGTCGGCCAGCTCGTCACCCGGTCCCGTGGTCGCCATACCGTCATTTTAGCTCTCAATAAGAGGTATCGCACCGGGGTCCGGCGGATCCGCTCCACCCGCAGGGCCCGGGCCGAAGACGCCGGGCCCGTCCGGCCACGTAAACCGGACCGGCGCGCGGTGGTGGACACCCGGCCGGAGACCGGGCGGGCGGCTACGGGACCACGGTGACCGGCCAGCGGCCGGACTTGACCAGGCGGACCGCCACCGAGCCGACGATGCGGTGCCCGGCCTGCTCGGAGGCGCCGACCACCACGGCGTCCGCCTTCAGCCGGTCCGCGGTGGCGACCAGGCCGCCGTACGGGTCACCGCGGAAGGTGACGAACTGCCACCGGACCTCGAACACCCCGCGCATCCGGTCCGCCCAGGCCCTGATCTCGGCCACCAGCGACTCGGCGACCTCCTCGGTCACCTCGGCCACGGACGCGCCCATCGCCACCGCCGTCCCGAGCACCGGCTGCACGTAGACCACCACCAGCAGCGCGTTCTGACGGCGGGCCAGCCCGGCCGCGTACGCGGCGGCCCGGCCCGAGGCGGCCGAGCCGTCCACGCCGACCAGGATCACCTTGGGACCGTCGGTCCCCCGCTCGAACTGCGCACCGGACAGCGAGGACCGGTCGGGCTGCCATTCGTCGTTCACAGCTCCCGAGCGTAGTCCCCGGGCCCGCGGGCGCCCCCGGCGGGCCGCTCAGGAACGCTTGCGGGCCACCCCGGCCCAGTAGTAGGCGGCCTGCGGGTCCGCGGGCGGGGCGCCGTCCGGGTGCCAGGCCATCACCGGGACGACGCCCGGTTCGATCAGCTCCCAGTCGCCGAAGAACTCCGCGACCTGCTCCTTGGTGCGCGGGACCAGGGTCAACCGCCCCTGCTGCGCCGCCGCGACGACCTCGCCCATCGCCTCCGGGTTGAAGTCCGCGCTGGGATGGGTGATCGCGACGTGGCTGCCGGCGGGCAGCGCGTCCAGCAGCTTGCGGACCTTGCCCCAGGGGTCGTCCTCGTCCTCCAGCAGCATCAGGATCGCCACCAGCATCAGGCCGACCGGCCGGGTGACGTCGAGTGTGCCGGTGAGCGCCGGGTCGGACAGGATCCGCTCCGGTTCCCGCAGGTCGGCGTGGAGGTAGGCGGTCCTCCCCGCGGCGCCGCTGACCATCAGCGCACGGGCGTGCGCCAGCACGATCGGGTCGTTGTCGACGTACACCACCCGGCTGTCCCCGGCCTCGGCCTGGGCGACCTCGTGGGTGTTGCCCTCGGTGGGGATGCCGGTGCCGATGTCCAGGAACTGGCGGATGCCCGCCTCCCGCACCAGGTGGCGGACCGCGCGGCCGAGGAAGGCGCGGTTCTCCCGGGCCATCGTGCGGATGCTCGGGATGGCCTGCTCGAAGGCCTCACCGAGGGCCCGGTCGGCCGGGAAGTTGGTCTTGCCGCCGAGCCAGTAGTCGTACATCCGGGCCGAGTGCGGGAGCGAGGTGTCGATCTCCGGCGGCCGGTCGCCGCCGATCTGCCCGACCGCCCCGCCCGGCTCCCCGGTCCGGTCCCGGCGCTCCGGACCGTCCTGATGCTCCGACAAAATCGCACACCCCCAGCACACTTACCGTTCGGACCCGACCCACAGTAACCCGGCCGGGCGGGTCCGCGGCGCCGCCCGCACGACCGGGTCAGGCGGCCGGGCCGACCGCGGGGCGCCCGCCCACCGTCCGGACCGCCTCGGCACCCGCCCGGCAGCCCGCCTCCGCGGCTGCGGCGAGACCCGCACCGGCCAGCGCGGCCGCCAGGAACCCGCCGGTGAACGCGTCGCCCGCGCCGGTGCTGTCCAGCGCGGCCGCGGGCACCCCCGGCACCCGGGCGACCAGCCGGCCGTCCCGCGCCACCAAGGCGCCGGCCGCGCCGAGCGTGACCACCGCCGTCCCGTACGCCGCGCTCAGCTCCTCGGCCGCGCCGACCCCGTCGGCCCGGCCGGACAGCAGCCGGGCCTCGGCGAGGTTCGGCAGCAGCAGCCCGGCGCCGGCCACCGCCGCCCGGAAGGCGTCCACCCCGAGCCGTCCGAGGAAGCCGGTCGACGCCGGGTCCACGCTCACCGGTGTGCCGAGCGCGGCGGCCGCGGCCAGCACCAGGGCGGCGAGCCGGCGCCCGGGCTCCGAGAAGAACAGGTAGCCGGACAGGTGCACCCGGGCCACGCCCGTGAGCAGCCGCGGGTCCCAGTCCCCGGGGCCGAGCCGCACCGACGCGCCGCCGTCGGTCACCAGGGTGCGTTCCGCCCGGCCGTCGACCAGGCAGACCACCACCGCGGTCGGGGCGTCCCGGTCCACCACCAGCCGGGGGTCGACACCCGCCGCCCGCAGCTGCCCGCGGTGCCACTCGGCGCTGTCGGCGCCGGCCCTGGCCAGCAGGACGACCCGGGCACCGCGGTGGGCGGCCCAGGCCGCGACGTTGGCGCCCGCCCCGCCCGGGCGCACCGAGATCCGCGCCGCGGTGTCGGTGTCCGGCGCGAGCGGGCCCTCGTGCAGCGCGAGCACGTCGGTGACCACGTCCCCGATCACCAGCAGCGCGCCGGGCCCGGCGGTCATCCGCGCTCCGCCGCTCCGCCCGCCCCCGCCGCCGGGCCGGCCGGGTCCGCCGCCCACGCGCCGGCGATCCGGGCGGCGAGGGCGACGTTGCCGCGTACGGCGGCCAGGTTGGCCTCCAGCGAGGCACCGGCGGTGTGCTCGGTGAGGTACGCGAGCAGGAACGGCGTGGTGGCCTGCCCGGTGACGCCCTCCCGTTCGGCCGCCGCGAGCGCCTCGGCGAGCACCCGGTCGTGCAGCGCGGGGTCCAACTGCTCGTGCGGCGGTACCGGGTTGGCCACGACCAGCGCCGATCCGGGTCCGCCCAGGGCGTCCTGGGCGCGCATCACGGCGGCCACCTCGGCCGGCCCCTGCACCGTCCAGTCCACCGGGCTGCCCGAACTGGTCAGGTAGAAGCCGGGGAAGGAGTCCGTCCGGTGACCGAGCACGGCCACGCCGAGGGTCTCCAGCCGCTCCAGCGTCGCGGGGACGTCGAGGATCGACTTCACCCCGGCGCAGACCACGGTGATCCTGGTCCTGGCCAGCAGCGCCAGGTCGTTGGACTCGTCCTGGGTGTCGGTCCAGCCGCGGTGCACCCCGCCGAGGCCGCCGGTGGCGAAGACCCGGATCCCGGCCCGGGCCGCCAGGAACGCCGTGCCCGAGACGGTGGTCGCCCCGCTCGCGCCGGCCGCGACCGCCGGGGCCAGGTCGCGGAAGCCCAGCTTGCGCAGGCCGGGGTCGGTGGCGACCCGCTCCAGCTCGGCCTTGCCGAGCCCGATCCGCGGCAGGCCGTCCAGCACGGCGATGGTGGCCGGCACCGCGCCCGCGGCCCGGACCAGGTCCTCAAGTTCCGCGGCGACCTGGAGGTTGCGCGGCCGGGGCAGGCCGTGCGCGATGATCGTCGACTCCAGCGCGACCACCGGGGTCCCGTGCTGCAGGGCGTCGCGTACCTCGTCGGAGAGCCGCAGGGCGGCCGGTGCTGTCCTGGTCATCCTCCATTCCTGGCATGGCCGGAGCGGGTCCAAACCTCGCCGCACCCGGCGGCGTAGGATGCCGGGTGCGGGGTGGGACGCGAAATGTCTGGATCTGCCATGCTTCACGACCACGATGCGGTCTGCGCCCGGTTCGGCGTCGACCCCGCACCCGTCGGCGCCGCCGAGATCCTCGGCCTCGCCGGGACCTTCTCCAGCGTCAGGTTTCCGCTGAACGGCCTGCGGCAGCCGCCCGAGGACGGCGCCTGCGGCTGGTTCGTCTGGTCCGCCGAGGAGCTTCCCGACGATCCCGACTTCTTCGTCCCCACCCCGGTCGGCCACCTGGTGACGGTCTGTCCGTCCCTGAAGCCCTACCTGGCGCTGCCGCCGGGCTGGCGGTTCAGCTTCGGCCCGGGGTACGAGGACGTCCGGTACGACGCGCAGTTGCTCGGCTGACGTCCATAGGAGCATCCGCAGCCGTCCGGCAGCGGCACCGCCCGGCTACCGCGGCCCGGGCTCGGCCCGCAGCCGGGTGCGGGTGCGCATCAGGATCCGGCCGAGCATGTTGCGGCCGGTGCCGGTGCGGCCGCGGCCCCAGTAGTGGTCGGTGCCGGTGTCCTCGACCAGCTCCTGGTCGCCGGTGGCCAGCAGCACCGCCCGGAGGTCGGGATGCGCGCGGAACTTCGCCTCCACCGCCCGGCGCATCGCGTCGTCCTTGACCCGCTCCCAGTCCCGGCGCAGTCCGCGCGCCGGGTCCCGGCCCAGCTCCGCGGCCCGCAACGGCGTGCCGGCGCGGCGGACGACCCCGGCGTGCGGGGTGCCGGCGAACTTCTGCGCCTGGAAGTAGTGCTCGGAGGTGGGCCACCACAGCCCGTCGAGCTCGAAGCCGTGCGGCGAGAAGTTGGAGAAGCAGCCGTAGGGCGGCTCGTCGGCACCGTAGAAGTAGATCGGCATCCCGGCCCCCGTGTCCGTCGTGCGAAGAAACGCACCCTGCCGCACCGCCCGGCGGCCCGGCAACCCGGTTTTCGCGGGCCTGCCGTGCCGGGCCTGCCGCACGGGGTGGTGCGGCAGCCCCGCGCGGCCGGCCCGGAGCGCGCTACGGCAGGTTGCGGGCCATCACGATCCGCTGGACCTGGTTGGTGCCCTCGTAGATCTGGGTGATCTTCGCGTCCCGCATCATCCGCTCCACCGGATAATCCCGCGTGTACCCGTACCCACCCAGCAACTGCACCGCATCCGTGGTGATCTCCAATCGCCACATCCGACGCGAAACACTTCGCCGCCGCCCCGAAGAACGTCAGATCACCATCCGTGCGCTGCGACTTCGCCGCCGCCGCATACGTCAACTGCCGCGCCGCCTCCAGCTTCATCGCCATGTCCGCCAGCATGAACTGCACACCCTGGAACTCCGCGATCGCCTTCCCGAACTGCTTGCGCTCCTTCACATACCCCGCCGCGAAGTCCAACGCCCCCTGCGCAATACCGATCGCCTGCGCCGCGATCGTCACCCGCGTGTGGTCCAACGTCCGCATCGCCGTCGCGAACCCCGTCCCCTCCGCACCGATCATCCGGTCCGCCGGAATCCGCACCCCGTCGAAATACACCTCACGCGTCGGCGACCCCTTGATCCCCAACTTCTTCTCCGGAGCCCCGAACGACACCCCCGCATCGCCCTTCTCCACCACGAACGCCGAAATCCCCTTCGACCGCAACGACGGATCCGTCACCGCCATCACCGTGTAGAACTCCGACACCCCCGCATTCGTGATCCACCGCTTCACCCCGTCCAGGACCCAGAAATCCCCGTCCCGCACCGCCCGCGTCCGCATCCCCGCCGCATCCGAACCCGCCTCCGGCTCCGACAGGCAGTACGAGAACATCCCCTCACCCCGCGCCAGCGCCCCCAGGTACTTCGCCTTCAACTCCGGCGAACCCGACAACTGCACCGGCAGCGAACCCAGCTTGTTGACCGCCGGGATCAGCGACGACGAGGCACACACCCGCGCCACCTCCTCGATCACGATCACCGTCGCCAGCGCATCCGCCCCCGCACCACCGAACTCCTCCGGCACGTGCACCGCATGCAGATCACTGCCCTGCAACGCGTCCAACGCCTCCTGCGGGAACCGCCCCTGCTCGTCCACCTCCGCCGCGAACGGAGCGATCTTCGCCTCCGACAGCGCACGCACCGTCTCCCGGAGCATCTCGTGCTCCTCACTGAGCCGGAAGAGGTCGAAGTCC
>NZ_JBXQQB010000014.1:0-23316 GCF_057220535.1 Kitasatospora sp. NEAU-CNBT7
GGTGTGGTGCGGTTGACAGTTTCATAGTGTTTCGGTGGTCATAGCGTGAGGGAAACGCCCGGTTACATTCCGAACCCGGAAGCTGAAGCTAAGCCTCATAGCGCCGATGGTACTGCAGGGGGGACCCTGTGGGAGAGTAGGACGCCGCCGAACAATTTTTCAGTAGAAGCCCCTCCGGGTGTCCCGGAGGGGCTTCTCGCATTTCCGGACCATTGCTGCGCAGGGGCGGCATGGGAAGGGTTTCTTCCGGCACCGGAACATTCGTTGACCGGCCAGGACGCCGGCTGGAACGCTGATGGGCGTGAGTCAAGCCGTAGCCGTGAGCCTTGTGGGCCGCCTGCACGTCGATCTTCGACGGCACGCGAGCGCCCTCTGTGCCGTCTGCCGCTGACCTGGTTCCGGCCGGGTGGGGCCGCTCGCCGTCCGGCTGTCGGCCGGCTTCTGTTGGCCGGGTTCCCGCCGCGCGTCGCATGTCCCGTTCTCCGCTTCCCGCGCGACCGCCTCCTTGACCGTTCCGTCGGGCCGGGTGGCCGGAGCGTCACGTCCTTTTCCGCGCGTCCGACCCGGTGCCCGAGCTGCCGGGCGGCACGGCGCGCACCCTGCTGCCTGCGAAGGATTCCGCCATGCCTGCCGCCTCCCGTCGTCAGTTCCTCTCACTCGCCGCCCTGGGGGCGGTCACCGCCGCGTGCGGGCGTGCCTCCGCCTCGGGGGGAGGGGGCCCGGAGACCGGGAGAGTCAGGTACCAAGGTTCGGCGGGCCAGGTGACGTTGCCCGAACTCGCCGAGGACCTGGGCTACTTGGGTGGTGTGAAGCTGGAGTGGGTCGGCAACACGATCAGCGGGCCGCAGGACATCCAGTCGGCCGCGACCGGTCAGACCGATGTCGGCGGTGCCTTCAACGGTGCGGTGATCAAACTGGTCGCCGCCGGGGCGCCGGTGAAGTCGGTGATCAGCTACTACGGTGTCGACCGGGACGCCTTCAGCGGTTACTACGTGCTGGCGGACAGCCCGATCCAGGGCCCTCGCGACGTGCTCCGGAAGAAGGTCGCGATGAACACCCTCGGCGCGCACGCGGAGGCCCTTCTCGACATCTACCTCCAGCGCGGCGGTCTGTCCGCCGCCGAGGTGGCGAAGGTGGAACCGACCGTGCTGCCGCCGGTCAACACGGAGCAGGCGCTGCGGCAGCGGCAGGTCGAGGTGGCCGTCCTGGGCGGTGTGCTCCGCGACAAGGCGCTGGCCGCCGGCGGCATCCGGCCGCTGTTCAGCGACTTCGACCTGCTCGGGGCGTTCAACGCCGGCACCTTCGTGATGACCGAACGCTTCCTCGAACGGAATCCGGAGACCTCCCGGACCTTCGTCACCGGGGTGGCCAAGGCGATCGAGTGGAGCCGGAGCACCCCGCGGGCCGAGGTGATCGCCCGCAGTGTGGAGATCGTCAAGCGCCGTGCCCGCAACGAGGATCCGGGCGCCCTGCAGTTCTGGAAGTCGTTCGGTGTGGCGGCGCCCGGCGGCCGGGTCGCGGACCAGGACTTCCAGCTGTGGATCGACTGGCTGGTCTCGCACGGCGACATCAAGGCCGGTCAGATCAGGCCGGGCGACCTCTACTCCAACGCCTACAACGGCTTCGACGGCGCGTCTGCGCCGGCCGTCTCCCCTTCCGCGAGCAGGAGTTGAGCGATGGGCGCACAGATCTCCTTCCGTTCGGTCAGCAAGACCTTTCCCGTCCGCGGCCGGGCCGGGGCCCGCGGCCGCGCCGAGTTCCTCGCCGTCGACCGGGTCGATCTGGACATCGCCGCCGGTGAGTTCACCGCGCTCGTCGGACCGAGCGGCTGCGGCAAGTCGACCCTGCTGGATCTGCTGGGCGGGCTGACCGCGCCGAGCTCCGGCGAGATCCTGCTCGACGGAGTGCCGGTGATCGGCCCGGGCCCGGACCGCTCCACGGTGTTCCAGCAGTACGCGCTGCTGCCCTGGCGGACCGCCCAGGGGAACGTCGAGTTCGGCCTGGAGGCGATCGGCGTACCACGCCGCCGACGCTCCGCCCGGGCCCGGGAGTACCTGGCGCTGGTGGGCCTGGCGGGGTTCGAGGACCGGCATCCGCACGAGCTGTCCGGCGGGATGAAGCAGCGGGTGGCGATTGCCCGGAGTCTCGCCTACGACCCCGAAGTGCTGTTGATGGACGAGCCGTTCGCGGCCCTCGATGCCCAGACCAGGGAGTCGCTGCAGGCCGAGCTGCTGCGGATCTGGGAGCGCACCGGCAAGACGGTGCTGTTCATCACGCACGGCATCGAGGAGGCCGTCTTCCTCGGCGGGAGGGTGGCGGTGATGACCTCGCGACCGGGAAGGGTCAAGCAGGTCGTCCCGATCGACCTCGGCGACCGGGCGCAGGACCAGGACCTGCGCTCCAGCCCGGAGTTCGCCCGGTACCGGCACGAGATCTGGGCCCTGCTGCACGACGAGGTGACCCGGACCCAGCAGTTGGAGCGGGAGGTGAGCCCGGTATGAGCACCGGTATCGGCACCGTGGCGAAGGAGGCGGCCCGCACCGCCGCCCGGCCGGCCACGCCCGCGGCCCCGACGGCGCCGGTGGCTCCCGCGCGCCGGCTGCGCTCGACGGTGGCCGGGCTGCTGCTCGGCGCCCTGACCAGGACCCTGGCGATCGGCGTGCTGCTCGCGGGGTGGGAACTCGCCCCGCGGCTCGGCCTGGTGGACCGGACCTTCCTGCCGCCGTTCAGCGAGGTGGCGGACGCCTGGCTCGGGCTGCTGGAGAACGGCCAGCTGGCCGCCAACACCACGGCCAGTCTCACCCGTTCGTTTACCGGCTTCGGTCTCGCGGTGGTGATCGGGGTACCGCTCGGCCTGCTGATCGGCTGGTACCGGCGGCTGGCGGGTCTGCTCGGTCCGCTGCTCGAACTCTTCCGCAACACGGCCGCGTTGGCGCTGCTGCCGGTGTTCACGCTGATCCTGGGCATCGGCGAGACCTCGAAGATCTCGATCGTGCTGTACGCCTGCGTGTGGCCGATCCTGCTGAACACCATCAGCGCGGTGCGCAGTGTCGATCCCACCTTGCTGCGGCTGGCCCGGTCGCTCGGTCTGTCGGCGCCGCGGACGTTCCAGAAGGTGATCCTGCCGGCGTCGGTGCCGGTCGTGTTCACGGGCGTCCGGCTGGCCGGAGCGGTGTCGATCCTGGTGCTGGTGGCGGCCGAGATGGTCGGGGCGAAGGCCGGGCTGGGCTATCTGGTCAACGCCTCGCAGTACAACTTCGCGATCCCGCAGATGTACGCGGGCATCGTCACGATCTCCGTCATCGGGGTGGTCTTCAACCAGGCGCTGGTGCTGCTGGAACGCAGGTTCACCGCCTGGCGGGCCCCGCTGGGCGGCTGAGCACGCCGGGTGCCGGGCCGTGCCCCGCGCGTGCCGGTGCCCGTACCGACTGATCCACCACCATCCGTGAGAGGACACCGCACCATGACCAGTTTCGGGATCCACAAGGTCGGCGGCCGGATCGGCGCCGAGATCACCGGGCTCGACCTCGCCGGGGAGCTGGACGAGGCGACCGTCGAGGAGCTGAACGGCGCGCTGCTCGCCCACAAGGCGCTGTTCTTCCGGGAGCAGCGGCTGGACGACGACGGCCAGACCCGGTTCGCCGCCCGGTTCGGGCCGTTGACCACCGCTCACCCGACCGTGCCGGCGCTGGAGGGGCAGCCGCACGTGCTGCCGGTCGACGGTGAGGAGGGGCGGGCGAACCGCTGGCACACCGATGTCACCTTCGTCCGCACGCCGCCCAAGGCGAGCACCCTGCGCAGCCTGGTGGTGCCCGCGTACGGCGGCAACACGCTGATCGCGGACGCGCAGGCCGCGTACCGTGATCTGCCGCAGGCGCTGCGGGAGTTCGCCGACCGGCTGTGGGCCGAGCACACCAACGCGTACGACTACGCAGAGGGCAAGCCGCTGGACGAGGCGGAGCAGGAGCGGCGCCGGGTGTTCACCGCGCGGCGGTACCGGACCGCGCACCCGGTGGTGCGGGTGCACCCGGAGACCGGGGAGCGGGGGCTGTTCATCGGCGGGTTCGCGGACCGGATCGTCGGCCTGCCGACGGACGCCTCGCGGGATCTGCTGCGGACCCTGCAGTCGTACGTGACGCGGCCGGAGAACGTGGTGCGCTGGCGGTGGGCGGTGGGGGACGTGGTGCTCTTCGACAACCGGGCGACCCAGCACTACGCGCCGGACGACTACGACGACCTGCCGCGGCGGCTGCACCGGGTGACGGTGGCCGGTGACGTCCCGGTGGGGGTCAGCGGTGAGGGCAGTTACCTGATCGAGGGTGACGAGGCGGGGCACTACACCTCCTGACGGTCTCCCGGCGCACGTGGAGCCCGGCGCACGGCGGGCCGGGGCAGGCCGTAGTGCTCGCGCAGGGTGCGGCCGGTGTAGCCGTCGCGGAACAGGCCGCGCCGGCGCAGGATCGGCAGCACGTGCTCGGTGAAGTGGGTCAGGCCGTCGGGCAGGATCGGCGGCATGATGTTGAAGCCGTCGGCGGCGCCTTCGGTGAACCACCGTTCGATGTGGTCGGCGAGCTGTTCGGGGGTGCCGACGACGACCTGGTGGCCGCGGCCGCCGCCGAGCCGGCCGACCAGTTGGCGCAGGGTCAGGCGGTCGCGTTCGGCGAGGTCGCGGATCAGCTCGAAGCGGCTCTTGGCGCCGTTGATCTCGGTGACCGGGGGCAGCGGCGGCAGCGGGGCGTCCAGGGGGTGGTCGGTGAGGTCGACGCCGAGGACGGTGGACAGGACGTCGATCGCCCGGGCCGGGTCGATCAGGTCGTCGAGTTCCTGGTCGAGTGCCTTGGCCTCGGCCTCGGTGGAGCCGAGCACCGGGACCACGCCGGGGAGCACCTTGAGGCCGGCCGGGTCGCGGCCGGCGTCGGCGGCCTGCCGCTTGAGGGCGGCGTAGAAGGACTGCCCCTCGGCGAGGGTCTGCTGGGCGGTGAACACGGCCTCGGCCCAACGGGCCGCGAACGCGCGGCCGTTGTCGGAGGAGCCGGCCTGGACCAGCAGGGGGTGGCCCTGCGGGCTGCGCGGGATGTTCAGCGGGCCGCGGACCTTGAAGTGCTCGCCGACGTGGTCGATCTCGTGCACCTTGGCGGGGTCGGCGAAGGTGCCGCGTTCGCGGTCGAGCAGCAGCGCGCCGTCCTCCCAGCTGTCCCACAGGGCGGTGGCGACCTGGAGGAACTCGTCGGCGCGCCGGTAGCGGACGGCGTGCTCCTGGTTGGCGTCGCGGCCGAAGTTCTGCGCGGCGCGGTCGCCGGCCGAGGTGACGATGTTCCAGCCGGCCCGGCCGTGGCTGATGTGGTCGAGCGAGGCGAACTGGCGGGCCAGGTTGTACGGCTCGGAGAAGCCGGTGGAGACGGTGCCGATCAGGCCGATCCGCTCGGTCACCACGGCGAGCGAGGTGAGCAGCGTGAACGGCTCGAAGTGGCTGATCAGGCCCCAGCCGCCGGCGGTGCGGGCCTCGACGCCGTCGGCGAGGAAGACCGAGTCGAAGGCGGCGGCCTCGGCGGCCTGGGCGAGGTGCTGGAAGTGCGCGATGTCGGCGGCCCGGCCGGGGTCGGTCCGCGGGTGGCGCCAGGCGGCCTCGTGGTGGCCGACGCCCATCAGGAACAGGTTGAAGTGCAGCTGGCGGTCTTCGGGCATGGCGAAAGGGCTCCGGTTCCGGAGGAGGTGAAGGGGGTCAGCTGCCATCGTCCAGGCGGTCGGCGGGCCGGACAACGATTCGCCGGGTCGTGGAATTAATGCCGCGTTGACGGTGCGGCAGCACCACGGTGCGCGTGGTCACCGCGCCGGTGGTCACAGTGCCCGTGCGGTCCGCAGCTCCATCGGGCGCTGGTAGGCGCTGTCCAGCACTCCGGCGCAGGCGGCGACGGCGAGGACGTCCCGGCCGAAGGAGGCGCCGGTGACCAGCGGCGGGGGCTGCGCCCTGGTGTGCCGCAGCACGTGGTCCCGGAGGTGGCCGGTGAGGTCGGGCAGGGTCAGCAGGCCGCCCTCGCTGACCACCAGGACGTCGGGGTTGAGCACGTCGATCAGCAGGGCGGCGGCCGGCGCGGTCCGCTCCAGCCGTTCCTCCAGCAGCCGCCGGGCCGCGGGGTCGCCGCCGGCGGCCAGCCGCAGCAGCAGGTCGAAGTCGGGTGCCGGGATCAGCCCGCCGGTGTGCGCGCGGCGGGCCACGGTGTCCTGCGAGACGGTGGCCTCCAGGCAGCCGGTCCGGCCGCAGGTGCAGGGCTCGGTGGAGCCGGGGACCGGGAGGTGGCCGATGTCGCCGGCCCGGGAGCGGTGGCCGCGCAGGACGGTGCCACCGGTGGCGATGGCGGCGTCGACCACGTTGCCGACGAATAGCTGGACCAGTCCGGTGGCGCCGGTGCCCGCGCCGAACAGCAGCTCGGCCTGGGCGAGTGCGCGGGCGTGCCCGTCGAGGTGGACGGGCAGCCGGGTGGCCCCGGCCAGCAGGTCGCGAACGGGGACGTCGTGCCAGCCCAGCGGTCCGTGCTCGACCACGGTGCCGCGCTCGGAGTCGACCCAGCCGCCGGTGACCACGCCGAGGCCGAGCAGGGAGCGGCCGGCTGCCCGGCGGGCGGTGAAGCCGGGCAGGTGGCTGCGGACGGTGCGCAGCACGGCGGCGGCGTCGCCGCGCCGGGGCAGCCGCTCGTGGGCGACCACCCGGCCGCGCAGGTCCAGCAGGCCGAAGGTGAGCCAGGGCACCCCGATGTGCACGCCGGCCGCCAGGTGGTGGCGGGTGTCGATGTCCAGCGGGAGCTGGGGTCGGCCGGCCCGGGGCGGGCCGTCCGGGGGCGGGAGTTCGCGCAGCAGGCCGAGTGCGCTCAGGTCGGCGGTGTGCCGGGAGACGGCGGCGGGGCTGAGGCCGGTGGCCCGGCCGAGTGCGGCCCTGGTGAGCGGTCCGTCGGCCAGGACGGTGCGCAGGACGGCGCCGACGCCGCCGCCCTCGACGGGCAGCGGTGCGCGGCCGGCGGGGACGGGGGCGACCAGGGAGAGCATGCGGTCGATTGTCCCGGCGGGGTGTTGCACGGCCGTGGCGGCGGCGTGAACCGCCGGTCGGGCCGTCAATAACGTGCTAAAACCACCGTTGAACCGTAGCCAACCAGGGAGATTCACCCGGAAAGCCGTAGTGTCGCAGGTGGCGAACAGTTGTCCGGGGTGATCTCCCCCGGGCCGGACCAGAATGGTGCTCATGGCACGCGGCAGGCTGCGGATCTACCTGGGGGCCGCCCCCGGGGTGGGGAAGACGTACGCCATGCTCTCCGAGGCACACCGGCGGCAGGACCGCGGGACCGACGTGGTGGCCGGTCTGGTCGAGGACCACGACCGCCCGCTGACGGCCGCGCTCGCCGACGGCCTGGAGACGGTCCCGCGCCGGCTGCTGACCCACCGCGGCGCGCAGTTCGCCGAGCTCGACCTGGACGCGCTGCTGGCCCGCCGCCCGCAGGTGGCCCTGGTCGACGAGCTCGCCCACACCAACATCCCCGGCAGTCGCAACGCCAAGCGCTGGCAGGACGTCGAGGAGCTGCTGGCGGCCGGCATCGACGTGGTGTCGACCGTCAACATCCAGCACCTCGAGTCGCTCGGCGACGTGGTCGAGGGCATCACGGGCGTGCGGCAGCGCGAGACCGTCCCGGACGAGGTGGTCCGCCGGGCCGACCAGATCGAGCTGGTCGACATGTCGCCGCAGGCGCTGCGCCGCCGCCTCGCGCACGGCAACGTGTACGCCCCGGAGAAGATCGACGCCGCGCTGGGCAACTACTTCCGGCCCGGCAACCTGACCGCGCTGCGCGAGCTGGCCCTGCTCTGGACGGCCGACCGGGTCGACGAGTACCTCCAGCGCTACCGGGCCGAGCAGGGCATCCAGGGCACCTGGCAGGCCCGCGAGCGGATCGTGGTCGGCCTGACCGGCGGGCCCGAGGGCGCCACCCTGATCCGCCGGGCCGCCCGGATCGCCGACCGCGGCGCCGGCGGTGAACTGCTGGCGGTGCACATCGCCCGTTCGGACGGCCTGTCCGGCGAGGGCTCGCCGCACGCGCTGATCGAGCAGCGGGCGCTGGTGGAGAGCCTCGGCGGCAGCTTCCACACCGTGCTCGGCGACGAACCGGCGGCCGGCCTGCTGGCGTTCGCCCGCGGCGTCAACGCCACCCAGATCGTGCTCGGCAGCAGCCGCCGCCGCCCCTGGCAGTACGTGTACGGGCCCGGGGTCGGTTCGACCGTCACCCGGGACTCCGGCGACATCGACGTCCACATGGTCACCCACGAGCACGCGGCGGCGGGCCGCGGCCGGATCCCGGTCCGGCGGATCACCGACCTCGGCCGGACCCGCAAGGTCGCGGGCTGGCTGATCGGGGTGGCGGGGCCGCCGCTGCTGGCGCTGCTGCTCACCCAGGTGCACTCCTTCGGGCTGCCCACCGACATGCTGCTGTTCCTGTCGCTGACGGTCTGCGCCGCGCTGGTCGGCGGGCTGCTGCCGGCCGTCGCCTCGGCGCTGATCGGCTCCAGCGCGCTGAACTACTTCTTCACCCCGCCGCTGCACACCTTCTCCATCTCCGAGCCGCAGAACATCCTGGCCGTGGCGATCTTCACGGCGGTCGCCATCGCGGTCGCCTCGGTGGTCGACCTGGCGGCCCGCCGCACCCACCAGGCCGCCCGCAGCCAGGCCGAGGCGCAGACCCTGAGCGCGCTGGCCGGCACCGTGCTGCGCGGCGCGCCCGCCGGGGAGGCGCTGCCGGGCGGCGACAGCGTGCTGACCGCCCTGCTCGACCAGGTCCGGGAGACCTTCCAGGCCGGGGCGGCCGCGCTGCTGGAGCGCCCGGACCCGCACGGCCCGTGGCAGACCCTCGCGGCCAGCGGGGCGCACCCGCCGGCCCGCCCCGAGCAGGCCGACGTGGACGTGCCCGTCGGCGACCGGCTGGCGCTGGTGCTGCGCGGCCGGGTGCTGCCCGCCGAGGACCGCCGGCTGCTCGGCGCGTTCGCCGCCCAGGCCGCGGTGCTGCTGGACCGCCGCCGGCTGGCCGGGGAGGCCGCCGCCGCCCGCCGCGAGGCCGAGGGAAACCGGATCCGTACCGCGCTGCTCGCCGCCGTCTCGCACGACCTGCGCACCCCGCTGGCGGGCATCAAGGCCGCCGTCACCTCGCTGCGCTCGGCGGACGTCGAGTGGGACGAGGAGGACGAGGCCGAGCTGCTGGCCGGCATCGAGACCGGCGCCGACCGGCTCGACCACCTGATCAACAACCTGCTCGACATGAGCCGGCTGCAGACCGGCACGGTGACCCCGCTGATCCAGCCCACCGACCTGGACGAGGTGGTGCCGTACGCGCTCGGCGGGGTGCCGCCCGAGGAGGTCCGGCTGGACGTGCCGGAGACCCTGCCGATGATCCACGCCGACGCCGGGCTGCTGGAGCGGGCGCTCGCCAACCTGATCGAGAACGCCGTCAAGTACAGCCCCGACGGCCACCGGGTGCTGGTGAAGGCGGACGCCCTGAAGCCGGCCGGCGCCGACGGCCGGGTGGAGCTGCGGATCGTCGACCGCGGGCCCGGGGTGCCCGAGGAGGCCCGCGAGCGGATCTTCGCGCCGTTCCAGCGCTACGGCGACGCCCCGCGCGGCGCCGGCGTCGGCCTCGGCCTGGCCGTCGCCCGCGGCTTCGTCGAGGCGATGGGCGGCACCGTGGCCGCCGAGGACACCCCGGGCGGCGGGCTCACCATGGTGGTCACCCTGCCCGCCGTCGACCTGCCCGACCACCAGCCGATGCCGACCGACCGAAAGGCGGAGCCCGTATGACCCGGGTCCTCGTCGTGGACGACGAACCGCAGATCGTCCGCGCCCTGGTGATCAATCTGAAGGCCCGGAAGTACGAGGTGGACGCCGCCCACGACGGTGCGAGCGCCCTCGAACTGGCCGCCGCCCGCCACCCCGACGTGGTGGTGCTCGACCTGGGCCTGCCGGACATGGACGGCGTGGACGTGATCCGCGGGCTGCGCGGCTGGACCAGGGTGCCGATCATCGTGCTGTCCGCCCGGCACGCCTCCGACGAGAAGGTCGAGGCGCTGGACGCCGGCGCCGACGACTACGTCACCAAGCCGTTCGGGATGGACGAGCTGCTGGCCCGGATGCGGGCGGCGGTGCGCCGGGCCGAGCCGGTGGCCGGCGAGGACGACTCGGTGGTCACCACCGAGACCTTCACCGTCGACCTGGCCGCCAAGAAGGTCAACCGGGACGGCGTCGACATCCGCCTCACCCCGACCGAGTGGCACCTGGTCGAGGTGCTGGTCCGCAACTCGGGCCGGCTGGTCAGCCAGACCCAGCTGCTCCAGGAGGTCTGGGGCCCGGCGTACCACAAGGAGACCAACTACCTGCGGGTCTACCTCGCACAGCTGCGCCGCAAGCTGGAGGCCGACCCTTCGCACCCGCGGCACTTCATCACCGAGCCGGGCATGGGCTACCGCTTCGAGCCGTGACCGCCCGCGGCGCTGACCTGGAGACCTGCCACCGGGGGCGGCGAAACCGGTACCCTTCCGGCATGAGTGGTGACAACAGCAGCGGGCAGCCGCAGGGCCGGTTCCGGCGGATGCTCAGCCGGCTGACCTCCTCCCCGGAAGAGCTCGAGGCCGAGGAGCTGCGGCAGGACACCGCGGAGTCCGGGTGCATGCCGATCGCGAGCTGCGGCGACCGCGAGGTGGTCACCGTGGCCGGCACCCTGCGCACTGTGACGCTCCGGCCCCGGGCCGGGGTGCCCGCGCTGGAGGCGGAGCTCTTCGACGGCAGCGACGCGCTCGACGTGGTCTGGCTGGGCCGCCGTTCGATCGTCGGCATAGAGCCGGGCCGCCGGCTCATCGCCAGCGGCCGGATCAGCCACGCACGCGGCCGCCGCGTGCTCTTCAACCCTCGGTACGAGCTGCGTCCGGTCGGACACGGGAGCGAATCAGCGTGACCAACCTGCCCGGCGGCGAGCCCGCCGCCCGCACCGCCGCCCCCGGCGACGACCTCGCCGGATACGTCGACCACACGCTGACCGAGACGGTGGTGACGTCGGCGGCCGAGCAGTGGGAGCAGTCCGAGGCCGACCGCAGGGCGGCGGACGAAGCGGCCTCCAAGGAGGCCGCCGACACCGTGATGAAGGCCTTCGGCGGGGTCCGCGGCATGATCGACATGACCCTTCCGGGTCTGGTCTTCATCCTCACCTTCAACATCACCCACCAGGTGGCCGCCGCCGCCTGGGCCGCGCTCGGCCTCAGCGCCCTGTTCGTCGTGGTGCGGCTGGCCCGGCGGGAGACCATCCAGCACGCCTTCAGCGGCGTCTTCGGGGTGGCGATCGGCGCCTGGATCGCGATGAAGACCGGCAAGGCCGAGGACTTCTACCTGCCCGGGCTGCTCTACAACGTCGGCTACTGCCTGGCGCTGGCCGTCTCGGCGCTGGTGCGCTGGCCGCTGGTCGGCCTGATGCTCGGCCCGGTCACCGGCGAGATGTTCACCTGGCGCAAGCAGAACCCCGGCCGGCTGGCCGCGTACACCAAGGCCACCTGGGCCTGGGTGGTGATCATGGGCATCAAGCCGGTGATCCTCTTCCCGCTGTACTTCACCCACAACACCACGCTGCTCGGCTGGCTCAAGACGGCCCTCGGCATCCCGGCACTGGTACTGGCGATGTACGTGACCTGGCGGATCCTGCTCAAGGCCCCGGCGCCGATCAAGGCGGAGATCGAGGACTGAGCCCGCCGGGCCCGACCGGCGCGGAGAACCGACGCGGGGAACCGACGCGAAGAGGGGCCGTACCCGACCGGGTACGGCCCCTCTTCGCGTCTGCGGGGGCGGGGGGGACTACTTCGCGCCGGTCTCGGCGGAGAGCAGGTCCTCCAGCTCCTCCTCGCGCTCCTGGGCGGCCACGAAGAGCAGCTCGTCGCCGCCCTCCAGGGTGTCGTCCTTGGCGGGCACCAGCACCCGGCCCTCGCGGATGATGCTCACCAGCGCGGTGTCCACCGGCCACTCGACGTCCCCGACCCGGGTGCCGACCAGCCGGGCGTCGTCCGCCAGGGTCAGCTCGACCAGGTTGGCGTTGCCCTGGCTGAAGCGCATCAGCCGGACCAGGTCGCCGACGCTGACGGCCTCCTCGACCAGCGCCGACATCAGGCGCGGGGTGGAGACGGCGACGTCCACGCCCCAGGACTCGTTGAAGAGCCACTCGTTCTTCGGGTTGTTCACCCGGGCGACCACCCGCGGCACGCCGTACTCGGTCTTGGCCAGCAGCGAGACGACCAGGTTGACCTTGTCGTCGCCGGTGGCGGCGATCACCACGTGGCAGCGCTGCAGGGCGGCCTCGTCCAGCGAGGTGATCTCGCAGGCGTCCGCGAGCAGCCACTCGGCCATCGGGACCCGCTCCACCGAGATGGAGTTCGGGTTCTTGTCGATCAGCAGGACCTCGTGGCCGTTCTCCAGCAGCTCGCCCGCGATCGAGCGGCCGACCGCACCGGCCCCGGCAATGGCGACTCGCATCAGTGACCCTCCTCCTCGGGGCCCTGCGCGAACGCGGCCTCGACCGACGCCAGCTCGGAGCGGCGCAGCATGACGTGGACCAGGTCGCCCTCCTGGACCACCATCGACGGCGTGGGCAGGGTGCCCTCGCCGAGCCGGGTGACGAACGCGACCCGGACGCCCGCGGCCTCCTCCAGCGCGCTCAGCTTGTGCCCGACCCACTCGTGCGCGAACGCGACCTCGGCCAGCTGCACGCTGCCGCTCGGGTCCTGCCACAGCGGCTCGGCGCCGCTGGGCAGCAGCCGGCGCAGCATCTGGTCGGCCGTCCAGCGGACGGTGGCGACGGTCGGGATCCCCAGGCGCTGGTAGACCTCGGCGCGGCGGGGGTCGTAGATCCGGGCGGCGACGTGCTCGACGCCGAAGTTCTCCCGGGCCACCCGGGCGGCGATGATGTTGGAGTTGTCACCGCTGGAGACGGCGGCGAACGCGCCCGCCTCCTCGATGCCGGCCTCGCGCAGGGTGTCCTGGTCGAAGCCCACGCCGGTCACCCGGCGGCCGTTGAATCCGGCACCCAGCCGCCGGAACGCGGTCGGGTCCTGGTCGACCACGGCGACCGAGTGACCCTGTTTCTCGAGTGCTCTGGCGAGGGCCGAGCCCACGCGGCCGCAACCCATGATGACGATGTGCACGGGACTACCTCACCCTGTCCGTTGGGTTAATGACCTGCGCAAACACCGCTCATCGTCCTTCCGCGCCCTGGTTTCGTGGGCGATCCGTCGGTTCCGCCTTCAAGTGCGCGAACCGGGTCTGTGCAGGGGCAACTGGAGTGCTGCCCGCAACCTCATCATCCGACACGCTAGCCGGTCGGCCGAACGCAGGCTCGACCAAGGGGGCACCGGTCGTCGGCTCCGTTGTCGGCAGCCCCTACGATTCCTTGATGTGCCTATGCCTGCTGACCTTCCGAAACGCATCCTGATCGGGCGCGCGCTGCGCAGCGACAAGCTGGGGGAGACCCTGCTGTCCAAGCGCATCGCGCTGCCCGTGTTCGCCTCGGACGCCCTGTCGTCCGTCGCCTACGCCCCCGAGGAGATCCTGCTCACCCTGTCCCTGGCCGGGGCCTCGGCGATCCACTTCTCCTGGCAGATCGGCGTCGTCGTCGCGATCGTGATGCTGGCGGTGGTCGCGTCGTACCGGCAGAACGTGCACGCGTACCCCAGCGGCGGCGGCGACTACGAGGTCGCCACCGTCAACCACGGCCCGAACTCCGGGCTGGTGGTCGCCAGCGCCCTGCTGGTGGACTACATCCTCACGGTGGCGGTCTCCACCACCTCCGGCGTCGCCAACGTGGTCTCCGCGGTGCCCTCGCTGCGCGGCCACGAGCTCGGCCTGTCGGTCGTCGTGGTGATCGTGCTGATGGGCATGAACCTGCGCGGCGTCCGGGAGTCCGGCAGCGCGTTCGCCGTCCCGACGTACGCCTTCATGGTCGGCGTCATCGGCATGGTCGGCTACGGCGCGTTCCGGCACTTCGGGCTCGGCCAGGACATGAACGCCGAGAGCTCCGGCTTCCACCTGGAGGCCACCCCGGGCAACGAATCGCTGGCCGGCTTCGCGATGGTGTTCCTGCTGCTCAAGGCGTTCTCCTCGGGCTGTGCCGCGCTCACCGGTGTGGAGGCGATCTCCAACGGCGTGCCGGCCTTCCGCAAGCCGAAGAGCAAGAACGCCGCCACCACGCTGCTGATGATGGCCTCCATCGCGGTCGTGATGTTCATGGGCATCATCTGGCTGGCCCGCCTGACCGGCGTCCAGATGGCCGAGAACCCCACCGAGCAGCTGATCGGCGCGCCCGGCGACTACCACCAGAAGACCGCGCTGGCGCAGATCTCCGAGTCGGTGTTCTCCAACTTCACGCCCGGCTTCTACTTCGTCGCCGCCGTCACCGGCCTGATCCTGGTGCTGGCCGCCAACACCGCCTTCAACGGCTTCCCGGTGCTCGGCTCGATCCTCGCCCAGGACCGCTACCTGCCGCGCCAGCTGCACACCCGCGGCGACCGGCTGGCCTTCTCCAACGGCATCATCCTGCTGGCCGGCGCGGCGATCCTGTTCATCGTCGCCTTCGACGCCGACCCGACCCGGCTGATCCAGCTGTACATCGTCGGCGTCTTCGTCTCCTTCAACATGAGCCAGTCCGGCATGATCCGGCACTGGACCCGGCTGCTGCGCACCGAGACCGACCCCAAGAAGCGCTCCCACATGCAGCGCAGCCGGGCGATCAACGCCTTCGGCCTGGTGATGACCATGGCTGTGCTGATCGTGGTGCTCGCCACCAAGATCAGCCACGCCTGGATCGCCATCGCCACCATGGTGGTGCTGTTCGTGATGATGAAGGCGATCCGCCGCCACTACGAGCGGGTCTCCGCCGAACTGGTCGCCGCCGAGGAGGCGGACGACGTCGTGCTGCCCACCCGGGTGCACGCCATCGTGCTGGTCTCCAAGCTGCACAAGCCCGCCCTGCGCGCCCTCGCCTACGCCCGCCTCGCCCGGGCGAGCACGCTGGAGGCCGTCACCGTCAACGTCGACCCGGTCGACACCGCGGCGCTGCGCGGCGAGTGGGACGAGCGCGGCATCGAGGTGCCGCTGAAGGTCCTCGACTCGCCGTACCGCGAGATCACCGGCCCGGTGCTGGAGTACGTCAAGAACCTGCGCCGCTCCAGCCCGCGCGACGTGGTCTCGGTGTACATCCCGGAGTACGTGGTCGGGCACTGGTACGAGCACCTGCTGCACAACCAGAGCGCGCTGCGGCTCAAGGGCCGGCTGCTGTTCAAGCCCGGGGTGATGGTGACTTCCGTACCCTGGCAGTTGGAGTCCTCCGAGCGGCGCAAGCCGCAGAAGGCCTGGTCCGCTCCGGGTGCCGTCCGCCGTGGCGAGCCCCGGCACCGGCCCGCGGCCAGCTCCGACGACCAGCAGAGCGTGGGCTCCGGCCCGCGCGACGACTCCGCACCGCTCGCGTAAGGACGCATGCCAGTGACCCGCAACACCCCGCCCCGCTCCTCCGGCCGGCCGAGCCGGTCCGGCGCCAAGACCGGCGGCAAGCCGGGGCAGGTGGCCCACCCGCGGTGGAGCAACCGGCCCGCCAGGCCGTCCGCCACCGACCGCGACGGCTTCACGGCCCAGACCGCGCCGCTGGCGCCCGGCGAGTCGGAGCGGTCCGAGGACCGGCCGACGGCCGTGCCGAAGAGCGCGATGAAGGGCGGCCCGAAGTCCGCCTCGAAGGCCAAGGGCGAGGCCGGCAAGGCCACCCCCGCCAAGGGGGCCGCCGCCAAGGGCGCGTCCAAGGCCGCCGGCGCCGGGAAGCCGGCCCGGGGTGCGGCGGGCGAGGGCCAGGACCGTGCGGCGGCGCCCAAGGCCCGCCAGCCGCGCAAGCAGGCCGTGCGGCCGCCGAAGGCGCTGCGCACCGCCGAGACCGCGGTGAAGGCCCCGCCCGGCGAGCCGCTGGTCGGCGAGCGCTACGAGGTCGAGGTCGGCCCGGTGGCGCACGGCGGCGGGCACTGCGTGGCCCGGCACGAGGGCCGGGTGCTGTTCGTCCGGCACACGCTGCCCGGGGAGCGGGTGATCGTCGAGATCACCGAGGGCACCACCAAGTCGCGCTTCCTGCGGGGCGACGCGGTGGAGGTCCTGGAGGCCGCGAAGGAGCGGATCGAGGCGCCGTGCCCGTTCGCCGGCCCCGGCAAGTGCGGCGGCTGCGACTGGCAGCACGTGACCCCGGGCGGCCAGCGCAAGCTCAAGGGCCAGGTGCTCACCGAGCAGCTCGCCAAGCTGGCCGGGCTGACGGCGGCGGAGGCGGGCTGGGACGGCAGCGTCGAGCCGGTCGGCGGCAAGCTGCCGCCCGGCGCGGTTCCGGCCTGGCGCACCCGGGTGCAGTACGTGGTCGACCCGGCCAGCGGCTCGGTCGGTCTGCGCAAGCACCGCTCGCACGACATCCAGCCGGTCGACCGCTGCCTGATCGCCGCCGAGGGCGTCAGCGAGCTGGGCGTCGAGGCGCGCAGCTGGCCGGGCGTCGAGTCGGTGGACGTGATCGCGGCGACCGGGTCCTCGGACCGCCAGGTGGTGCTGGTCCCCGAGGTGGGCGCCCAGCTGCCGATCGTCGAGCTGGACCGGCCGGTGTCGATCTCCCGGATCGACGACCACGACAACTTCCACCGGGTGCACGGCCGCACCTTCGTCCGCGAGGTGGCCGCGGGCCGGACCTGGCGGGTCTCCAACGGCGGCTTCTGGCAGATCCACCCGGAGGCGCCGGACACCCTGGTGTCGGCGGTGCTGGAGGGTCTCGACCCGCAGTGGGGCGAGAGCGCGCTCGACCTGTACTGCGGTGTCGGCCTGTTCGCGGGCGCACTCGCCGAGCGGGTCGGCGACGACGGCGCGGTGCTCGGCATCGAGTCCGGCAAGCAGGCCGTCATCGACGCCCGGCACAACCTGGCCGCCCTGGAGAACGTCCGGATCGAGTGCGACAAGGTGGAGACCCTGCTGCCGCGCACCGGGATCACCTCCACCGACCTGATCGTCCTGGACCCGCCGCGCGCGGGCGCGGGCCGCGAGACCATCGCCCACCTGGCCGGCCTGGAGGCCCGCCGGATCGCGTACGTGGCCTGCGACCCGGCGGCGCTCGCCCGCGACCTGGCCTACTTCCGCGAGGGCGGCTACCGGCCGGTCTCGCTGCGGGCCTTCGACCTGTTCCCGATGACCCACCACTTCGAGTGCGTGGCGATCCTGGAGCCGGTGCAGGGCGCGGCCCGTACCGCCTGAGCCCGAGGTGTGAGCAGGGCCCTTCGGGGCGTCCGACCGGCCCGGTCGAGTCCGTGGACTCGACCGGGCCGGTCGTTTCGGTGCTGGTGCTGGTGCTGGTGCTGGTGCTGGTGAGGGGTGCGGGTGCCGGCGGGAGGCGGGGGCACGGGGGCGCGGGGGATGCGGGGTGGTGGGTTCGTGGGGGCCGGGGGCCGGGGGTGACTTCTGGACATTCCTGCGGACCGTGCTCCGCCGGCGCCCTGCCGCCGGAGGCGGCCGGAGCCGGGGGGCGTGGGCGGGCCGGTGCGGCCGCCGGCCCGGGGGCGGCAGCAGGTGGTCCGGCGGCGTACGGGAGAGGCGGTCGGGCGGTCGGACGTGCGGTTTCCGGTGGTTCCCGTCATCCGGTCCCCCCGTGCCGGGCGGCATCCGCGGGACCCGAGCGGGCGCGGCCCTGATCACGCTTCAACTCGCCTGCGGGGAAAGCGTATGAACGGTACGGGCGGTGGCTGGTTTCCGGCGGGGCGTGAGCGGACATCTCAGGGGAGCGGGCGGCGACCCCCGTGCGCCCTTGCCGTGCTAGCACCCCAGCGCTAGCTTGAACTATGGCCAAGAAGCAGCTGAACGTCAGGGTGGATGCGACCACCGCCGAGATGGCCCGGGAGCGGGCCGAGCAGCAGGGGATCAGCATGAACCAGTACATTGAGAAGCTCGTCCAGCAGGACATGGGCGAGGCCGGGCGACTGTTCGTCGACACCGCCGCGCAGTTCATGAAGGAGTACGAGACGGCCTTCCTGGCCGAATTCGGCGAGCACGGCCCCGGCGAGTCCCAGGGCGGGCGCCGTTGAACCTCGAGGTCGACCTCTCGTGGCTGCTCATGACCGCTGAGCAGTACACCCCCGGTGATCCGCAGGTCATCGACTACGGATCACTGCTGGCCGCGGTCGCCCGCCACCAGGCCGAGATCTTCGACATCGCGGTCTACCCCGAGCCGCAGGACCGCGCCGCCGCCCTGATGCACCAGCTCATCCGGGTGCCCGCGCTGGAGCGCAGCAACGAGCTGTTCGCCACCGCCGTCGCGTACTCCTACCTGGTGGCCAGCGGCTGCAGCGTCGCCACCACCGCACGCGAGGTGCGCAGCCTGGCCCGGGCCATCCGGGAGGGCAAGCTCGGCGTCACCGGAGTGGCCGAACGGCTCTCCGCCTGGGTGGTCGACGAGGCCGAGGGCGAGGAGGTCGGCGGCGAGGACGAGGAGGACGACTGACCGAGCGGCCACGGCAGGACCGCGGGCGGGACTGAGTAGGCTGGGGCCCCGCCCCGGATCATGAGGAACGAACCACCTTGCTGCAGGACATCGAGCCCCACCTGGCCTGCCCGCACTGCGCGCAGCACCTCGTCCTGCACGGCCGCACCCTGCGCTGCGCCGCCGGGCACAGTTTCGACCAGGCCAGGCAGGGATACGTCAGCCTGCTGCCGGGCGACGCGCACACCGGGACCGGCGACACCGCCGAGATGGTCGCCGCCCGCGCGGACTTCCTGGCGGCCGGCCACTACCGACCGGTCGCCGACGCGCTCGCCGAGGCCGCCCGCGGCGCCGGGCCCGGCCTGGTCGCCGACCTGGGCGCCGGCACCGGCCACTACCTGGCGCACGTCCTCGACCGCCTCGGCGGCGACCGGCCGGGCGCCGCCCTCGACATCTCCAAGTACGCGCTGCGCCGCGCCGCGAAGGCGCACCCGCGGATCGGCGCGGTGGTCTGCGACGCCTGGCGGCCGCTGCCGCTGCTGGACGGCTGCGCCGAGCTGGTGCTCAACGTGTTCGCCCCGCGCAACGGCCCCGAGCTGCGCCGGGTGCTGCGCCCGGGCGGACGCCTGCTGGTGGTCTCGCCGACCTCCCGGCACCTGCGCGAACTGGTTGGCGCCCTCGGCCTGCTCTCGGTCGACGAGGACAAGGAACGCCGGATCGACGAGAAGCTCGGGCCCTGGTTCGACCGCTCGGACCGGGTGGAGGTCGACTTCCGCCTGCGGCTGTCGCACCAGGACGCGGCGGCAGTGGTCGGGATGGGCCCCAGCGCCTGGCACACCGACCCGGCCAGGCTGGCGGACGCCCTCGCCGCGCTGCCGGAGCCGGTCGAGGTGACCGGCTCGGTGCTGGTGTCGACCTACCGTTGACCCCGTGACCCGCTGCTGGCCCGCTGCTGGCCCCGCGACCCGCCGCTGGCACCGCGACCCGCTGCTGGTCCCGTGACCCGCCGTTGACCCCGCGACCCGCTGCTGACTCATTGGGGTGAATGGCCGCCGGAGGCACGTTTCTGCTGATCAGGCGCGGGCTAGGGTCCTCTGGGTGACCAGCGAAGCCGTCCAGTGTGCGCCTCGTTCCACCCTCCGTCCGACGGTCGAGGAACTCCGGCTCACCTCCTTCAAGTCCTACCGCAGGGCCACACTCCCGCTCTCGCCGCTGACCGTCCTGCACGGGCCTTCGGGCGTCGGGAAGTCCAACGCGCTGGACGCCCTCGCGGTGCTCTCCCGGCTCGCGCTCGGCGAGGAGATCAGGTCCTCGCTGGACGGCACCGGCGCGCTCAGCGGCCCGCTCGCCGCCCCCGTCCGGGGCGGACTGCTCGGCTGCGTCCCGCACGGCCGGAACGCGATCATCCTCGGCTGCACCGTCCGCTCGTACGCCGGACCGATCCGGCTGGAGGTGGTGGTCCGCACCGACGGCCAGGTCCGGATCGCCCGGGAGTGGCTGACGCTGGGCGGCGAGACCCTGGTCGAGACCGGCGAGCAGGACGTGCCGCACGGCCGGGTCAACGTCACCTGGCACAACGACACCCGCCAGGGTGACATCCGGGCCCCCTTCCCGAGCGGCAGCCTGATCACCGCGCAGATCCCGCTGCGGGTCGCCGGATCCTCGCCGGGCGAGCAGAAGGTGGTGACCGCCGCCGAGCACCTGCTCACGGCCCTGCGCGAGGTCTTCCCGCTGCACCCCGTCCCCGCCGCGATGCGCGGCTGGACCCGGCCCGACCCGCAGGCCCGGCTGATCGGCACCGCCGCCAACATCTCCGCCGTCCTGGCCCGCCTCAAGGCCGAGTGCACCCGTCGCTACGGGCGGCTGCTGAAAGCCGTCCAGGCGGCGGCGCCGCACCCGCTGCTCGGCCTCGACATCGCCTTCCGCGGCAGCGAGGCGCAGGAGCGGCTGCTCGCGGTCTTCGACGAGGGCGTGCTCGGCCGCACCGGCGCCGACCAGGCCTCGGACGGCATGCTGCGGCTGCTCGCGTTCGCGGCGGTGCTGCTCACCGGGGCAGGCGTGATCGACGTCGACGCGGCGGTCGAGATCCCGCCGGCGCACCGTCAGCTGACCCTGCTCGCCGAGGACCTGGGCGCCGGCCTCGGCACCGAACAGACGGCCTCGCTGCTGCGGCTGGCCAGCGAGGTGTGCGCCAAGGAGGACATCCGGGTGCTCGGTGCGCTGCAGGAGCCGGCCGCCGCCCGGGAGGTGGGCGGGGTGGAACTGGTCGAGTGCCGACGGGACCCGGCGACCGGGCACAGCGTGCTGCAGCGGCCGGAGGCCCTGCGGGTACCGCCGCAGGGGAGCGCGGACGCGCGGCAGCCCTGATGCGCGGCGGCCCTGACGCTGCGGTTGGGGTGCAGTTGGCGGGGCGGGGCGGGGCGGGGCGGGGCGGGGTGCGGCTGGCGTGCGGGGTGCGCCTGTGGGGCGGGGTGCGCCTGGTGTGCGGGGCTGAGGCTGGTGGGGACCTGGGGTTGATGGGGATGCGGGCTGCGTGGGGTGAGGTGTGCGTGGGATGAGGTAGACCTGACGGGTGACCGAACGACAGACTCCGGGCCCGGCCGGGTCCCCCCACGAATCAGCCGCCGACTCCGCCGGCTCCCTTCCTGCCGACTCCGTTCCCGCAGGTGGTGGCGGGGCGCCCTCGCTGGTCGAGCTGCAGGAAAGGCTGGCCGCGTTCGCGGCGGCGCGGGCCTGGCAGCCGTTCCACACCCCGAAGAACCTGGCCGCCGCGCTGAGCGTCGAGGCCGGGGAGTTGCTGGAGATCTTCCAGTGGCTGACACCCGAACAGGCGGCCACGGTGATGACGGATCCCGGCGAAGCCCACCGGGTCCGGGACGAGGTGGCCGACGTCCTGGCCTACCTGCTCCAGTTCTGTGCGTCGGTGGGCGTCGATCCGCTGGCCGCGCTGGCGGCGAAGATCGACCGGAACGAGCTGCGCTTCCCGGTCCCCGGGTCCCGGGCCGACCGGGCTGACGGGGTCGCGGGGACCGACCGGGCCGATGGGACCGCGGGGACCGACCGGGCCGGCGGGAAGGGCGCCACGGACGGCTGACCCTCGCCGCGGCGGCTCCGGTACACCCGTGTGGGGGACCTGAGTTATCCACAGGGCCGAGTTGTCCACAGGAATCCGCTGGGGGGCTGACGGAGTCCGGCCCGGCCAGCAGTCTTGCGTCGTGATCCGCCGCCCCGACGGCGGCGGTCCGACGTGAGCGAAGGGAGCGGCGGGTATGGACGCGCTGCGACTCATCAAGACCGCCCGGCACGCCCTGGCCGAGGCGAGGACGGTGCCGGACGCCCTGCTGGAGGCCTGGCAGGCCGGTCTGCTGACCGAGGCCGTCGGAGCACGGATCGCCGGGCGGGAGACCGGCGAGCTGGCCGCGCTCGGACAGTTGCTGTGCGACGCCGGAAGCCATACGGCGAGCTGCTTGGAGCAGCCGCCCGACGCCGAAGCGGAGTGGTCCGCCCAGGTCGAGGGCGAGTGGTGCGGGCCGGACGAGTGGTCGGCGGAGTGGTCGGGGAACGGCCGGGTCGAGCGGATGGGCGAGCTCGGCGAGCTGGAGCCGGTACTGCTCGCCCTCGGCATCCTGCTGAACGAGGTCGCCGAGACCTTGGTCGTGCTCGCCTGCGGCGCGGAGGCCGAGAGCGTCTACTGGCGCTGCATCGACGGCGTGGACGCCGGGGCCGAGTGCAAGGACCTGGTCGCCGAACTGCTCCGGACGGTCCGCCGGGAGTCCGGGGCGCCACCGGGGGAGCCGGACGGATCGGAGTGCCCGGAGGGCGTCGACGAGCCGCAGGCCGGGCACCTCGCGGACGGACTCGTCGACGGTCCCGCCGACGGCGTAGCCGACGGGCCGATGGGCGCTTCGGAGGCCGACTCGGCGGACCACCCGATGGACGGCTGGGCGGACGGCGGGCGGCTGCCGGACGAGCTGGACCTGAGTGACGTCCTGGACGGGGCTCACGCGGCGGCCCGGCCGCCGCTGCCTGCTGCGTCCCGGGTGGCGGGGATGCCCGGCGCCGGGGCCAGGGAGCCGGTGACGGCGGCCGCCGGGCCGCCGGCCGGGCAACCGCTGCCGATACTGGTCGTCCCGCTCGGGCCGCCCGGCGCCGGTGACTACCGACCGGAGCCGGTGGCCTCGGACGAACCCGTGGCGGCCGGGACACCGGAGACCGCACCCTCGGGAGCGATGGCCTCGTCGGCCGCCCTGGCTCCGGCCGACTGCAGGTCGGCGTCGAGCCCGGCCAGGTCGGTGCTGATGGAGGCGAGCAGCTCCTGCATCTGCTCCAACAGGCTCGTGGGCGCCGTCGGAACGGCGGGGGCGGCGGGCCCCTGCGGCGCGGCGGGCGTCTCGGACCAGGGCTCGGACATGAGGGGGCCCCTCCAGCTCGGTAGTGCGGTGTGATGCGACGGATGTCGGTGCCGCCGGTCCAACGAGTCCTGGCGGCGGCCGGTCACCGCAGACCACCCGATGAGGTCCAACCCCCTTCCGGCGTCAGCCCCAGGGGTGAGCCGGGTTTGCGGTCCGCCGCCCCGCTCGGCTAGCGCGGGGGGCCGACCGCTGCACCACATCGCGCCCGTCGCGCCGTACCCGCCGCGGCCGTGACAGCGCCGGTGCCGGTGCCCGGGACAAAACCTGTACCGGCGCCCGGGACAGCGCCCGTGGCTGTGACGGACGGCAGCGGGCCTGGTGGTTCCCCCTTTTTGTGGAAGGAGGAGGGAGAAAAAAGGGGGGGGGAGAGA